>JAHDGP010000015.1:0-2491 GCA_020627525.1 Bacteroidota bacterium | reverse complement strand
CAACCATACTTCGACTGCTCAGTAACCTAGGGAAACATTCAAACAAATAATGTTTAAATTGTCTTCACATTTATATTACATTTTTTCAAAAATCATAGCAGCACCTTGCCCCACTCCAACACACATTGTTGCCAAACCGTATTTGACATTTTCTCTCTTTTGCATTTCATGTAGTAAGGTTGTACTAATTCTGGCACCTGAACAACCGAGTGGATGTCCTATCGCTATTGAGCCGCCATTTACATTTACAATACTTTCATCTAAGTCAAGATCTTTGATACAAGCTAATGACTGCGATGCAAAAGCCTCATTTAATTCTATCAGATCAATATCTCCAACAGCTAAGCCAGCTCTTTTTAATGCTTTTTGAGTGGCAGGAACTGGTCCTACCCCCATACAACTTGGATCTACGCCCGCAATTGCCATTGAAACTATTCTTGCCATCGGTTTTAGGTTGAGTTCATTTATCAACTTTTCTGAAACCACTAGCAAAGCTGCCGAGCCATCATTTATCCCAGACGAGTTGGCAGCTGTTACGCTCCCACCCTGTTTAAATGCTGGTCTTAAAGAAGCCAACTTTTCGATTGGGGAAAGACGTGGGTGTTCGTCTTTATCAAACTTGATTGGATCTTTTTTCCTTTGTGGAATCATTACTGGAATAATTTCTTCTCTGAAACGATCTTCTTCGTGTGCGGCTTGGTATTTTTCTTGTGTTCTTCTGGCAAATTTGTCTTGTGCTTCTCTACTAATTCCCCACTTTTCAGCAACGTTTTCTGCTGTCTCGCCCATTCCATAAGGATGGTATAAATCTGAAAGTTTTGGATTGATAAATCGCCAACCGATGGTTGTATCAAAAACTTCAGGAGCACGACTGAAGGCTGAAGTTGGTTTGTTCATAACATAGGGAGCGCGGCTCATACTTTCGACGCCTCCTGCAATGAAAACATCGGCTTCGCCCAACATTATAGATCGGGAAGCATCCATAATTGCTTGCAAGCCTGAAGCACAGAGCCGATTGACTGTCACCCCGCCCGTTTCGATGGGTAAGCCTGCTAACAACAATGCCATTCTAGCTACATTGCGATTGTCTTCTCCTGCTTGGTTGGCACATCCCCAAATAACATCTTCCACCAATTTTTTATCTATTCTAGGATTTCGTTCCATCAATGCTTTAATCACTAAAGCTGACAAGTCATCTGGTCGTATGGTACTCATTGTTCCACCAAACTTTCCTACTGGTGTTCTGACTGCATCAACTATATAAGCATTTTGTATCTCCATGTTAATTTCAATTTTTTGCAAAAATACTGATCGTCAGTCTAAATTTTGTTCGTTATGGCGAAAAAACGAAATTTCATAATGATTTGTACACGTAACAAGAGTCGTTTAGACTTAATTGTTTGGGCTCTTCTTACATTTTACAGAAATTTTTATCTAATACAAGCTCAACCTACTTTGGTCTAATCTATGATTAATTATCGTTTCCTGGGTAAGTTTTTTTGCTTCTCCATATATTTCATCAAAAATATTTTTCCAGTTCATTTCAAATATTTGATAAGTAGCTTTCATTAGCTACAACATTACTTAGTCAAATAAACATTGGGTTCAATATAATCAAAGTCGGGGGAATCTGTAAAAAGTTGCCTTAATTGCCAAACGTGTCCAGAACCATAAATTAATAATAGTCTTTCTTCTTTATTAAAGTCAGTTATATCATAGGCATTCGCAAAAATTCGTAAATTTCTACGATACCATCTTCCTACATTGTCTGCTCCCAAGTAATTATCTCCTGCGCCTTCCAAAATAAATGTCAAATATACTTGGTGGTCTTTTAATCTATTTGAAGGCTTGTTTTTCCTTATAAGTTGTTCTGTAAGCGTAAGTACAGATTTTAATGAGTCTTGAATTTCATAAAATGACTGAAAATCATATCGAGCAGCTTTTTCATATTGCCCTTTTGATTTGAGATAAGCTGCTTCATCATAATTATCCCAATCTAATTCGACGCCAAACCAATCGGCAGAAGCATCAGAACAATAAACTCTATTATGTCCTAACATTTTAGCAAGCCTAAACCCTATTTGGTAAATTTCATTGCTTTTTTCATCAATACTAAATGCTCCTTTTAAATAATTCTGATAATCTACATTTGTGCTACTATCTCTTTTTATTCGATTTCTTTCTAATAGAATTTTAGTTGGTTTGTACTTTATTATTTTCTCCAAAAACACATCCAATTCTGCCTGCCTTTGTTTCGATAAAATATCGACTGAAAATTTTGGCTTGTAAGTATCTAAACCTGCATCTTCAAAATGAAAAACGCCTAAAACCATCGCTTTGCTTTTGTACTTACCTACAAATTGATTTGAATCTAATATTGCATTTATTTCTTCACTTAGTTGATTTTCTTTGACACTCTCTTGCGCTTGGCTTTTACCAGAAATTAATATTATTAAAATGCTAGATACTATTATTAGTTTTTTCATTTTAA
>JAHDGP010000014.1:19422-28054 GCA_020627525.1 Bacteroidota bacterium | reverse complement strand
TGATTGAAAGCTCGACATCAAACTCCTCTCCACCTTTTCTAATGGCTGTAATTTCAATTCTTTGATTCAATACAGGACCTTCTTTTGTTTTGAAATAATTTGCCATTCCGTCCACATGTGCTTGTCTGTATTTTTCAGGAATGATAAATTGATCCATTTCTTGGTAAAGCACTTCAGATTTTTTGTATCCAAAAATTTCTTCCGACTTATTGTTCCAATGTGTAACCCTGCCCTTTTCATTGATAATGACAACAGCATCCAAAGAATTAGAAATTATTTTACTAATTTTTTTCTCATTTTCCAAAGCACTTTGGTAAGCAATAGATGCCTTTATAGAGATAGCAAACTTTGTAAATACTCCCGCTAATTTGTACAAGTCTCCCTGATCAAACGCATTTTTATCAGAAGAATAAATTTTTAAAAAACCAATATTTTCAAGTGGAAAAATTCCATAAACACCACCAACAATGCCTTTTTCATTTATGATTTCTTTGAATTTTTTATCCTTTTCATGAATAATAAATCCGTTGGTAGCATCATGACTGAAGTGAAAAATCGGATGGTCTAACGAAATAGATGTTTCATTTGCACGTACTCTGGGAATTGCATGAAAAAGAGAAGCTTCGCCCAGTTCATCGGTTTTAAGAAGCCACTTATTTTTTATCCATACTCCCGCAAAATCGAGGTTTTTTTTGTGAACTAAAGTATTTAGGAAGTCTTCGACATTTTCTTTCAAATTCAAGGACTGCCCAACAGCCAAAGAAAGTTCATAAAGAAGATAAATCTCATTAAAAGTTTCGTTTGCTGCTAAGTTCTTGTTGTTAACCATACAATATTCCTAATACAATTGTTTTATTATAAAATTCTGGAGAACCAACTCCAGAAGAAGCTATTTCACCCAGTGTAAGCACTCCACAAATTTTTTCATTTTTACAGACACCTACTCTTTCTTGAATTGCAGAAAGTTCTTTCTCAAAATCATCGCCCAAAAAAAGGCTCCTCGAAATACAATCAAATATTAATGCATTGCCAAATTGCTCTTCTTCCATATCGCAAAAAGATGTTATTTGCTCTGCCGCTTCTAACAACGTTTCGCTTCTACCTTTCAAAATTTCCAGAGCAGTATTTTCTGCAACTTCACCTACACAAATCAATTCTTCATTTTCATTGACCATTATTGGATCTCTGACAACAATTTCTTTAGAACCTTTTGCCATTCCAAATGGATAAGCTTTGGCTATATCGAAAAAGTTGTCAGATGTAAAGATTTGATTACTATCATTTTCAACAACTTCTTTGTATACGTCAAAAGCAGGTCTCCAGTTTAGTTCTTTGATTATATTCTTTTCAGTTTTTGTTGCAATGAATGGTCCTTCCAGTGTTTTCCAGCCATGTTTAATCCCAATTTTACTGTTCATTTCAACCAGACAAATGATAGCCGCATCTTGAAAAAGTCCATCATTATTAAACAAACAAGGCTGTTGTTTAAGACTTAGAGAACCTGCACCACCACCAATCAAGTTAATACCATTTCCAAAACAATCATACATCTCAGATAAAAATGCACCAATACTCGATGCAAAACCATCTATTAAAACAATGCCCGTAAAATTTGATTCATAAATAGGTAAGTTTTTAAAACAAGGGAAATTAATCTTTGCTTTATCCAAACCAGTAATCAAATATGGTTTGTTTACTATTGGAAAAATATTAATCAAAACACCTTCATTAAAATTCCTATCACCAAAAATTAAACTCGGAAAAATTCCTCCAAAAAAATTTATGTTCAACACATTTAACTCACCAACCAGCATATTAATATCCAAACAGTTGGTTTCTGCAAAAAAAAGCATTGCTGCATGTGTTTCAGGAACTGGATTATTAACAAAATAATCTTTAATATCTTCAATATTGGAAGATAAAAGAACAGGCGCTTGTGTATAGGTGATCAATGGACTAAGTTGAAGATTATATAATAGTCTAGTTTAAAGAAAAAACCAAACCAAAATCATACTCATATCTTAATCAAACCATTATATATTATGCACCAATTACAAAATTCTGAAATCCAGAAAAAATTCTGAAATCTAGAATTTAGTTTAATCTTCCACTCTTTCGAAAAGAATAAATAGTTGATTTACCAATCTCTAACTTTTGAGCGACTAATCCAATGTCACCATCGTATTTTTCTAAAAATGAATTAATAATGAGATCGTTGTATTGCTTCAGCGTTTTTTCTTCAGTCAACAAGTCTTTTTCCATATTTATTTCTGGAAAATTAATATCTTCCTCTTCAATTTTAACTCCATCACACTGCACAACTGCCAATTCTATAATTGCCTTAAGCTCTCTAATGTTTCCTGGAAAATAATATCTGGAAAGTTTCTTTCTCGCCGCCGCAGACATTGTTGGAACTTGAATTTCATTTTCCTTACAAAATTCATCAATAAAAAACTTTGCCAAAATCAAAACGTCATTATCCCTATCTCTTAAAGGCGGAAGGTGGATAGGTAAGCCCAATAACCTATAATACAAATCACTTCTAAAACGACCTTCTTCTACCTCTTTTGCTAAATTTTTATGAGTCGCTACAATCAGTCTGGTATTAATAGGAATTTTCTTGTCTCCCCCTACTCTTGTTACTTCTTTTTCTTGCAATACCCTCAACAACTTAACCTGGGTATTTAAATCTATATCACCAATTTCATCCAAAAAAATAGTGCCTTTATCTGCTTGTTCAAAATATCCTATCCTACGAGATTGCGCACCAGTAAAAGCGCCTTTCTCATGTCCAAATAGTTCGCTTTCTGCTAATTCTCTAGGAATAGCTGCCATATTAATAGTAACAAATGCTTCGTTTTTTCTAGAAGAATTATAATGAATTGCTTTGGCAACAAGCTCTTTTCCAGTTCCTGTTTCACCAGTTACAGAAACAGAAATATTGGTTTTACAAGCCTTTTCTATTAGGTTAAATATTTTTTTTATGTTGGCGCTATTTCCCTTTATTAATTTTTCAAAAGAATATTTTTTTCCAACTTCTGTTTTTAACTGTCTAACCTCTGCTTTAAGGTCTAAATTCTCTTTTATATTTTGTATGATCTTCCAAAGACGCTTTGTTGTATCGTCATTCTTAACCAAATAATCGTAAGCACCATCCTTTAAAAGATCTACAGCTGTTCCTAAATCTTCTTGCCCTGAAATTATTATGATTGGCAAATTAGGATCTATCGCTTGTATTTTCTTTAACAATTTTTCACCAGAGACATCAGGCAAGTTGTAATCAAGCGTAATAATATCGGGTTTTAAACGCATTTGATTTAAAAGCATTGTTCCAGACTTAATTATGGAAGTCTCATAATCTGGGTTTGAAGAAAGATTATAACTTAATATTTCACCATAAAATTCATCATCCTCAACAATAAATATTTTTAGCTTTCTCATTGGTTGATTGATTGGTATGTTATTTCTAGTTTCTAGAACTAATTCTTTAATTAAGAACGTGTTAAGAACAACGCTAATTGATAAAACTCAACAAATCAATAATTTGTAAACTTGGCAAGCTTTTTATCGTTTAACTGAGTATAAGAATTAAAGCCTCTATGAAATTTATAGTTACGATTATAATAATAATATTGTTTCTTTTGGAAATCATTGCATTAGGACAAAATAATATTGTTTTTAGCGTCTTTGACTGGAGTTCAGAAGTTCAATATACAGACTCCTGGAGTGTAAACTGGGTTGATTTTAATAATGATGGCTGGGACGACTTGTTTATTCCAACTTACAATATTGACCAAGAAAACACAATGTATCAAAACAACGGAGGGAAATATTTTACCAAATTAAAAAACGTAAATCCCGTTATTGATAAATGCAATGCCACAGCTTCTAGCTGGGCAGATTTCGATAATAATGGTTTGCCAGACTTACTAATATCAGAAAACATAAGAAGCGGCAACAACTTATATAGAAGCGATTGCAATGGTAACTTTAAAAAGCTACAAGACATTTCTATTACGGAGATAGGAGAGTTATCTCACGGAGCTGCTTGGGCAGATGTGAACTTAGATGGCTATATAGATGCCTTTGTATCTAATTATGAAAAGGATCAACCTGATAGATTGTTTATCAATATTGGAGGTAAAAAATTTGAGTCAATAGAGTTTCACAAGTCTGGTCAGTCCATAGGTGCAGCTTGGGCAGATGTAAACAATGATTCATATCCAGATCTATTTGTACCAAGTAATGGAGGCGCGAATGTATTGTACATCAATAACAAAAATTTAACATTCACAGCAGTTTCTTTCGAAGACAGCGCCCATTCTGTAGGATGTTCATTTGGAGATATTGACAATGACGACGACTTAGATCTATTTGTAGCAAATGCAAGTAAAGAAGATAATTTTTTATATAAAAACAATGGAATTGGCAAGTTCTATTTAGATGAAAGCAGTATAGTTTCCAATCAAGGTGGAGATTCACATGGCAGTTGTTTTGGAGACTATAACAATGATGGGTGGTTGGATTTGTTGGTAACAAATGATCGGGGTGGAAATAAATTTTTCTACCTTAATAAGGGGGACGGTTCATTTGTTCGAGAGCTGGAGAACATTATTGTGGAAGAAAGCAGCAACGCCTTCGGCGTTGCTGCTTCTGATTTTGATAAAGATGGAGATCTCGATATCTTTATTTCTAACCATAGCAATGAAAAAAATTATTTTTATAAAAATGAAACAACCAATACAAACTGGCTAAATATAAAGTTGCGCGGAAATGAAAGCAATAAAAGTGCGATTGGAGCAAAAATTAGAATAAAAACTACCATAGATGAAAAACCAACTTGGCTATTGAGAGAAGTCTCTTCACAAACAAGTGGTGGTCCTGGAAGTCAAAATAGTATGATCGCCCATTTTGGACTTGGAAAAAATAAAACCATCGACTCCCTCGTTGTCGAATGGCCTTCTAAACTCATACAAGTATTTAGCAATATTTCAAGTAATGAAAATTATCAAATTTCAGAAGGTCAAAATAGTCTATTTGCAAGTATCAATACCAAATACAAAGAATGTGTTGACGTTGGTGAAACATGCCATCTAAACATTTTCCCCAACCCTTCAGATGGTTGTTTTGATTTTACAGTGATTACGCAAAACACAAAACCAAGTAAACAAAACAAGGTTTCCGTCTTTAACATTAGCGGAAAACTTCTTTTAAAATACAACAATATTGATCTAACAAAAATCAACAATTTAAACATCGCAAACTATCCAGAAGGTGTCTATGTTCTGAAAATTGAATTTGATGATAAAGTAATATTTGAAAAATTAGTCAAAAGAGACTGAATATCAAACACTTCTATATTTACTATAATATGTTTCAAACAAAGAATCTCATATAATAAAACTTTATCATTTAATCTACAGTATAAATAAGAACCTAAGCATTTATTATCAAGGCATTCTTCGTTGAAATTTAGCTGGTAAAAATAGCTATTTGCAACTTTAAAAGTATAATGCTCAAAACTAAGTAATTAAGAAATTTGATGTTCAATATTTCCAAATTATAAAAAACATTTTTGAATAAAATAGCAAAACCTTGAAATTCATTGTTAAAAATATAATCTCAAGTATAAAAGGAAACAAAGTGCCTTTTCTTAACACCGATAAAGAAGTATTGGCGTTGATTTTTGCCAAGGAAAATAAAAAGAGTTTGTTTTTTGATTTAAATGAGTACGAAAAATCTAATATTGAAAATAAAATATTAATAAATTCATCTCCGATACTCAATGACCGCAAAGCTAATGCTCATTTTTATTCCATTTGCAATAATGATGGTAGCATTAGATGGATATTTCCCACCCAAAGTAAACAAGCACATTTTCTTAATTTTTATAATATAGGCTCCTTAAAATCAAAAGTATTTGCCAGCATTATTCAGATGATTTATAAACTTAAACTTGTTAAGTATATTTCTTCTAATACTTTTTATCTCTACACAGAAAAACCTACATTTCTCGAAACACTAATAAATAGGTATCAAGCAAATGACTATGCAATTTTCACAGGAACGGTCGGTCCGAATAGAAAGGTTCTTTTATGGCTCCGATCAGAACAAAGTGATTATTTTGTAAAAATACCTACAAGTAATCGAAGCTGCGAACTTGTAAAAAATGAAGTAAAACAGTCCAACTATATTCAGTCATTTAATATTCCAAACCTAAACACTCCCAAAACATATTTTGATATTAACAATAAAATTGCAGTGCTAAAAAGTGTTGCCTCAAAAGATTCTGAAAGACAAAACAAACTTACCTCATTGCATTTATCTGTGTTAAATAAGATTTATGAGTCAAATAATAAAATTCAGTCGATTCAAAATTCAAGTTTTTGGAAAGAGTCGATGAGCAATTTTAACAAAATCAAACATACAGCATTTGCTTCAGAGCTAAAAAGCAATCTACAAGATTTAATAAACAGCGTAGACACAAAAGAAATAGCTACATTTAGCACAATGCACGGCGACTTTACTCCGTGGAACATGTATGTCGAAAACGATCAAATTTGTCTTTATGACTGGGAGTTATCCAAATCAGACATGCCATTATATCTCGATATTTTTCATTTTGTAATGCAAACAAACACCCTTCTTACTCGCAAAAAATACCCAGAAATAAAAAAAGAAATTACTGATATATTTGAAAAATCAGAGCTTGCATTTATAAATAGCAACATTGATTGGATTGATTATTTTAAAGGCTACTTGATACACAATACTATTTATAATTTACAACTTTTTGAAGAACAAGAACATTTACATGAACAAGCATATTGGCTAATGGATACTTGGAATGAAGCAATACAGGATTTGAAAGTTACATCTAGTAAAAAAATTTTAAAAGAAGAATTCACCAATAATCTTTTTTACTTCCTAAGCACCAAATATTATGCTCTACTAAAGTTTTCAGAAAGATCACTGAAAAAAATACCTGATAATTCAGACTTAGATATACTCATTGACAAAAGTGATTTAAAGACCATAATAAAATACATTCAATCAGCTCCAGAGGTTCAAAAATTAAATATCCACAATTTAAGTTTTGCGTCTTACCTAGAAATTTTTTTCAAGGATAAAGGGTTTCTTAGAATTGATTTAATTCATCAATTTAAAAGAAAGAATTTTGAAATGTTTGATAAGAGTGAAATACTCCAAAATACAATATTAACTCAAGAAAATATCAAAGTACCACAAACCAAATATGACTTTGAATACTGTTTGTTGTTTTACCTATTAAACAAGTCAGGAATTCCTAAAAAATACATAGACTTTTTTTCAACCCTGCCTGAACAAGAAAAAATTGGAATTGAAAATTATATTTTTGAAAAATACAATTTAAAATATGATCTAAATAATTTAGAACAGCACAATTCAGAAATAGAAAACAAGCTATTTTCAATTATTGCTAAAACAAACAGCAATTCAGGTATCAATAAAATAAAAAACAACATAAACTATTTATTCGACACTCTAAAAAATACATTTTTACAAAAAGGATTAATCGTTACCTTTAGTGGTGTTGATGGAGCAGGAAAATCTACCATAATTGAATTAGCAAAAAAAAACATTCAAAAAAAATACAGAAAAAAGCTTGTTGTTCTCAGGCATCGCCCTTCTGTTTTGCCAATATTGAGTTCATTTAAATAAAAAAAATGCTGAATTAAGAGCAGCTAACAAACTTCCTCGACAGGGAAACAATAAAAGTAAAATAAGTTCAACTCTAAGGTTTTTGTATTATTTTGCTGATTATTTATTTGGTCAAATTTATGTCTATTTCAGATATGTATGTCGCGGTTATATAGTATTATATGACAGATATTATTTTGATTTTATAAATGATTCCAAAAGATCGAATATCAATGTAAATAAAAAGCTTGTAAAATTTTTATATCATTTTGTATATAAACCAGATTTAAATTTCTTTTTATATGCCGATCCAGCTACCATTCTCAGTAGAAAAAAAGAGTTGGAAGCAAAGGATATAACAATGCTCACTGAAAACTACTCCAGTTTGTTTGATGAGTTTGAAAAAAATTATGCCAACTCAAAATACGTTCAAATTAAAAATATTGACCTAGAGGAAACCATTGATAAAGTTATGGTTGAATTTGGAAAAGCTGTTTAAATATAATCTTTGAAATCACTTATTCAAAATATAATTCGTTACAGAAATCCTAGTTTCAAGTTCGACGATTCTGTTGATACAATAATGATTTTGTATTTAGCATTTGAAAAAGCAATGGGCTTAATCAGGTCGCTTAAACTGTTATTCTTTTTAAAAATTCCTAAGTTTCTATTTTTAGGAAGAGGGGTTACCTTTTTAAATATCCATAAAATAAAATTAGGCAAATGGGTAAAACTAGACGATCGAGTATTACTAAGCGGATTGGGAAAAGGTTTTCTTAAAATTGGAGATCGCTCGGGAATCGGTGCATTTAGTAGAATAGAGGTCTCTACTTCTTTCAATAATATTGGAAGTCATATTCATATTGGAAACAATGTTGGAATCGGCGCATTTGCATATCTCGGCGGCGGTGGCGGTCTAACCATTGGGGACGATTGCATTATTGGGCAATAT
>JAHDGP010000014.1:0-19412 GCA_020627525.1 Bacteroidota bacterium | reverse complement strand
ACTAACGGATAAACTTATCCGAGAACAAGGTGTAACAAGAACAGGTATCAATATCGGTAAAAATTGTTGGATAGGCTCAAAAGTTACCATACTTGACGGTGTCACTATTGGAGAAAATTGTGTTATTGCGGCTGGTGCAGTTGTAACTAAAAGTATGCCTGCAAATTCTGTGATTGGTGGTGTACCTGCAAAAGTGCTTAAATCAAGAAACGTTTCACTTGTACATAAAAATCAGAAAGTAAAGGTGGGTTAATGAATTCTACAATAAAAATATTAGCCAGTGTTTATGCTGTAAACCCGTATAAAGGATCAGAGGATGGTACTGGTTGGCAATGGGTATTGCAAATTGCGCGCAATCAAAAAGTCATAGCTATAACAAGAAAAAACAATCGTCCAGATATAGAACGTTTCATGGAAGAAAACCCAAACGATTTATATAAACAGATCGAATGGAAATATTACGACCTACCCTATTTCATGCGATTCTGGAAAAAAGGAGCGAGAGGGGCTATGCTTTATTATATTCTATGGCAAATGTTTATGCCTATATTTGTTTGGTCAAATAAATTTAAATTCGACATTGTTCACAATTTAAATTTTCACAATGATTGGACACCTTCTTTTTTATGGCTTTTAGGTAAACCGTTCGTTTGGGGACCGGTTGGACACCATCCCGAAATACCTAAAGAATTCCTGAATTTTTCATTCAACAAAAAAGAACAAATAAAACACCATTTAACCAATTTGGTCAAAAAATATTTTTGGAATATTTCTCCTTTCTTAAAAATTTGCAAATGGAATGCAGATCATATAATAGGAATAAATAGTACGATCCAAAAAGTATTAAATTTAGATCAAAATAAATTAACAGTGCTCCCTGCCGTCGCTTGTGAAAATGGGTTAGACCAAGTTCCAACTAAAAAAAAGAGGGATTTTACTATAATTTCTATTGGAAGATTTGTCCCACTGAAGGGCTTTGATCTTTGCCTAAAAAGCTTCGCCAAATTTTACCACAGCCTCAACGATTTAAAAAAACAAACGATACAATTAAAATTAATTGGAAAAGGTCCTCAATTAGATTATTTAAAAAACCTTTGCAAAGAGTTAGACATTACAAATGCAGTAGAAATAATTGCTTGGATGAAAAGAGCAGAACTAAAAGAAAAATATCGTTCTTCACACCTCTTTCTATTTCCTTCACACGAAGGCGCTGGAATGGTTGTTCCAGAAGCTTTGTCATACGGACTGCCCGTTTTATGTTTAGACAATTGTGGACCTGGTGAAATGGTTGACAGTACTTGTGGAAGAATTGCTTCTTATAAAAATCCAACAAAAACAATCGAAGAACTTTCTCAATACTTGTTGGAATTGTACAACAATCGAGATCTTTTATCAACACTTTCACAAGGAGCTTTGAGGAAACACAAACAAGAATTTACTTGGGATAGAAAAGGAGAAACACTAAATAAAATTTATTCAAATATATTGCCAACTTATGAAAGCTCAAATTCTATGCGTACATCTGCTCAATGATTTTAGCGGCAGTCCGTTGATTCTCTCGCAAGTTGCTGAAGGATTTTTAGATAAAAACTACCAAGTAACAATATTCACCAATCAATCAGAAGGTTTTTTGTCGGATATTGAAAAGGCAAACTATGAAAGAAACGATTACATTTATTCTACAAACAGATGGATTACTTTATTTAGGTTTTTCTATACTCAAATATTTTTATTTTTTAAATTTCTACAGTACTGGAACAAAGACTGTGTAATATATATAAATACCATTCTACCATTTGGTCCAGCATTGGCCGGAAAGTTGATGAATAAAAAAATAATTTATCACATTCACGAAACCTCGGTCAAGCCAGTAATTTTCAAGAAGTTTCTCTTCAAAATGTTAGAGTGGACAGCCGACGAAGCAATTTATGTTTCACATTTTTTACAAAAACAAGAACCTGTAAAAACAAAAACACATATTATTTACAATGCCCTTTCAGACAAGTTTTTAGCTAAAATAAATTCTGATAAAAACAAATCCCTTAATTGGTTTAATATATTAATGCTTTGCTCATTAAAAAAATACAAAGGTGTTGACGAGTTTGTTAATTTAGCAAATATGTTCCCAGCAATAAACTTTGATTTAGTTCTAAATGCAAGCCAACAAGAAATAAATGTATATTTTAAAGAAACGAAAACATCTACTAACTTAACCATTCATCCCAAGCAAAAAAATGTACACCCGTTTTATCAAAAAGCACATTTGGTAACCAATTTATCACACCCCGATCTTTGGGTAGAAACATTTGGAATGACAGCCCTCGAAGCAATGGCTTATAGCATCCCCGTTATCGTTCCACCAGTTGGAGGGATTGCTGAAATTGTTCAGAACTCTATTAATGGTTTTCATATTGATTGTCGCGACACCAATGAATTGATCAAAGCCATCGGAAAATTGTCTAGTGATGAATCCCTCTACAGAAAGTTTAGCAATGCAGCATTTGAACATTCCAAAAATTTTAACATCTCCAAAATGCAATCCGAAGTCATCAACCTTGTAGATAAAGCAAACAACCTTGAACAAACATCCATATCTTATTCTCCTTCTGAGTTTTAATAACTAATCCATTCAACATAAGAAATTTCAGTTGTTTATACTTTCTAGATTTTAGAAAAATTTTCAAAATTTGAATCACTTTAAAAATAAACAACCTGTTTAACAACCTATACATCAAATACTTGCAACTTTGACACGATTTTTTCGTATATAAATTGATAATCGCCTAAGTTATGAATAAGATCGCAATTATTGGCTCCGCTGGAGTTCCATCAAAGTATGGAGGGTTTGAAACACTTGCCCATCATTTGGTAAATCAGCTGGCAGACAAACACCAAGTTTCTGTTTATTGCAGCAAACATTTATATTCAGAAAGTGACAGAAAACAACATTGGAAAGGTGCAAAGCTTGTCTATGTTCCTCTAAATGCTAACGGCATTCAGAGTGTACCATACGATATACTTTCTATTTTCCATGCATTGTTTTATGCAGATACTTTGTTGATATTAGGCGTTTCAGGATGCCTTATTTTACCTTTTATAAAGCTATTTTTTAGTCAGAAAATAATTGTCAATATTGATGGTGTTGAGTGGAAAAGAGACAAATGGAAAGGCTTCGCAAAATCTTTCTTAAAATTTTCAGAAAAGATGGCGGTAAAATTTGCAGATGTTGTTGTTGCTGACAATGAAGGCATTCAAGAATATGTTCAATCAGAATATGGTAAAGAAAGCAGTATGATTGCATATGGAGCTGACCATGTAATTGACAACTACGAATTAAAAAAAGAGTTTACAGATTTATATCCCTTCTTAGCTGGAGAATATGCATTTAAAGTTTGTAGAATAGAACCAGAGAACAATGTCCATATGATTTTAAACGCATTTTCTCAGATGCCAGATAAAGTATTGGTCATCGTGGGCAACTGGAATAAAAGTGATTATGGATTAGACTTAAAAGAAAAATATTCTAATTGCAGAAATATATTCTTGCATGATCCTATTTACAATCAAAGGCTTTTGGATTTATTGAGATCTAACTGCAATTTATATGTACACGGTCACAGTGCAGGAGGCACCAACCCATCCTTGGTAGAAGCAATGTATTTAGGGCTCCCTATTTTTGCCTTTGATGTTAACTACAATGTTAAAACGACGGAGGGCAAAGCGCTTTATTTTTCAGATGAGTCAGATTTAGTAGAAACAATACAAAATGTTTCTTTTTACTCTTTGAGAAGCTATGGCGTTGAAATGCAGGAAGTTGCCAAAAGAAGATATACTTGGGATAAAATTGCATTGTCATATGAAGAAATTATTTTAGGTATAAAACAACCAGTTTTAAAACCAAACGTACACATATCTACAACCTGATGCATTTACCATAATTAAAATTATTTGGTAAACTCTTCCCTATTGTAAAACTAAAAAGTGAAATAATGAGCAGTTTAAGCTGGAATACCCTCATCATTTCAATCCTTGCATTTATCCTGACCTTTATCATAATACCTATATTGATAAAAGTAGCGTTTAAATTAAATTGGATTGACAACCCCAACGAAAGAAAAGTACATACAAATGCAATACCAACACTTGGGGGTGTGGGAATTGTAGGCGGGTTGTTATTGAGTTTTTCTATCTATCTATTCCAATTCCCTCTCAATGAATCACTTGGCTTATTTTTAGTGATCGCCATATTAATGGCTATAGGAATCTATGATGACCTCTATGAAATATCTGCCAAGAAAAAATTAATTATGCAGCTATTGTTAGGAGGAATAGTTTGCTTCTTAGGTTATAGAATCGACTCATTGTTTGGGATATTTGGCATTTATGAAATTCCAATAGTATTTCAATATATAATTACTATTCTATTTATATCTGGGTTTATAAATGCATTTAATTTTATTGATGGCATAGATGGATTAGCAGGAGGCATTGCTTTGATGAATGCTGTAGTTTTTGGACTGCTGTTTTCATATGCGGGAAATGAGTTTTTCGCATTATGGGCATTTGGCTTGGCAGGAGCCTGCGCAGCATTTTTATGTTACAATATAAATCCAGCTAAGATATTTATGGGAGATACAGGTTCTACTGTTATTGGATTGTTATTGGCATTAATGGGTATTAAAATTATTCAGCTAGGAAACATTGATGCTTTGCCACTGTTGAATAATATTTACATTGCTGTTATTGGAATACTCATATTACCAATCTACGATATTTTTAGAACTATTTTCCATCGCTTGATGAGAAAGCAGTCTCCTTTTCAACCAGACAAAACACATATTCATCATCTTTTATTAAAAACAAAATTTAACCATTTAAAATCTGCCTCCATATTATACTTATCTAACTTTTTATTAATTCTAATTGCTTTCAACATAAAGAGTTTTGTTTCAACAACTGAAGCAATCATCATTATGCTTTTTTCTTGTATACTATTGACAGAATTACTCAGTATCAAAAAAATACTCAACATAAACTTAAATTCTCTTGGATTAAAAACACAAGAACACGCAATTACAAATACTGATCAATTTATAAATAGAAATATTTGACACATATTTAATTTACTAAGATGGAAAATAATAACACAAATCTAGTTTTTATAGTTGATGATGACCAAATTTATTCATCAATGGCAGCCAATAGATTAAGCAATATTGAAAACCTAGAAATAAAAACCTATCATACAGGAGAGTCAATGCTTAATGACATCTCAGTTACACCTGATTTAATTGTTTTAGATTATAACCTCAATAGCAATGAGATAAATGCTATGGATGGAAAATCAGTAATGCAAACACTATTAGACAAGGGATTAAAAATTCCAATTATTTTGTTAAGCGGTCAAAAAGATATAAGTACTGCCGTTGATTTGTTAAAATTCAATGCATCGGATTATATTTCGAAAGGAAATAATGATTTAAATAGATTGCAGAGTAGTGTCGAAAAAATAATTTATCTAAAAGAAATAAACAACAAACTAGATAGTAACAATCAAAAAAATGAAAAACTAAAGAAAAGAATGATTTTATGTTGTTCTTTATTTTTACTGGTTATTTTAACAATATATTTTTTCTAACCAATTAGATAAATATTGTATTTATCCCTCCCCTCATTTTTCCAAAATCTAGAATAAATTCTAGCATTTAAACTAAAAAACAAACATTATTTCCCAATCCCTATTGAATTTCAGATAATTATGATTTGGCAAGAGAATAGTACTTAAGTATATAACTACGAGAAACACTGAGCAATGAATAACAACATATTTTTCCTAAAGGGGCAACGAACTAACTACCAACTAATATTAATTTTTTGTACTGCCATTTTATTAATGAGCAGTTGCAAAAGTTACAATTTATTACAAAACTCAAGTAGTCTGGACTACTTTGAAGAAATGAAAAACGAACGCTTTGATGGGTACGTTTCATCTAATCCTAAAGCCTATCAAAAAAAAAGAAACAAACAAGAGACTTATACCCTAAAACCGGGAGATAAGGTAAGCGTAAGCGTATGGAATCACGACGACCTCAGCGTCGGATCTATTTTCAGTAATTACAACTCGAACGAAGTTTATGGAAAATGGATACTTGTGAACAGTCAGGGGGATGTGACCTTGCCAGAAATTGGCAAGGTCCGTCTTGTTGACTTAACCGTTGAAGAGGCTGAAAAAAAACTGTCAGAAATTTATGTAAAACTGATAGTGGAGCCTCTTGTTGTTGTAAAAGTGCTAAACAAAGAGATTACTATTTTGGGTGAAGTTAATCAGCCAGGAAAAGTGCTTTTAGAAAAAGATGAAATGACTTTATACGAAGTACTTGGACTCGTTGGAGGATTAGGAGATTTTGCAGATTCGAGAAGCATCAAATTAATCAGAAATAGTAAAGAATACAATATTGATTTGACAAAAGTTTCCGCAAAAGAATTTACAAGCATTGGCATTAAGTCCAGCGATCTAATTTACGTTCCTTCTCAAAAAGCTAAACCATTAATTCAAAAATCGCCCGTTTTAGTTCCTATTGCCAGTGCGGTAACAGTTATCATTCTACTACTTACAAGTTTTAACAATAAATAAAATTCACCCCAAGTGGATAGTCTAAAAGACATAAAATCTTTACTAATGCCTTTGATAAAAGGCATTCCGTTCATTTTGATCTGTGCGGTAATTGCTTTTTTTATTGCAAAAAAAACATTCAATTATCTCACACCTCAATACGAAAGTACATCCAAAATAAAACTGGATGATAGTAGTACAGGGGTACGCAATACCATTCTCTATAAAGATTTCGATTTAATGCCCACCATTAACAAAATAAAAACAGAAGTAGAGATAATTAAATCAAGAGAGTTTTTAAAATTAGTAAGCAAAAAATTAGGTTGGGATGTTTCCTTCTTTCGAGTAGGAAAACTAAAAAAGACAGAAATAAAAGAAGAGGATTTTTACAATTTAAAATACAACTTGTCTGATGAATCTCATTTCCAAAGACCTTTTAATGTTTATCCTACAAGTAATAAAAAGTATAAACTAAAATACAGTGCAAAAGGCAAAGATTTTGAACAAATATGCCAATTTGGTTCTTTATGTAAAAATGATGGTTTTGAATTTCTATTAGAATTAAATCCTAACAAATTAGATCTTAATCAATTCATTCAAAGTGAAGATCATTTTTCATTTGTCATTAACAGTGAATATAATAATACTAGTAAAATAAGCAATCAGCTTGATATAAAGGCACTAGACAAAGACATTCCCATATTACGCATTTCATACAAAGATCCTGTTGCAAAAAAAACCACTCAAGTAGTAAATACTATTGCAGAAACATACATTGAAGATTATGTTAGATTCAAGTCCGAAACTGCTAGAAAAACTGTTGAGTTCATAGATGAAAGATTAAAAGAAATTGGTAGTAAGTTAAAAAAATCAGAAGCCACTCTTGAAAACTACAAACTAAACAACAACATTGTAAATTTAAAGCAAGAAACAGAAACGGGGCTTAAAAAACTGGCTGAATTGCAAGTGCAACAGGCTAATCTTGAAATGAATGAAGCCGCACTTGACCAATTAGACAAGTATATAAATGAAAGCAATGATGATTTTCTTGACTTAGCTCCACAGGTTGGTTTTGGTGATTTGCTGTTTACAGAAATGGTTAAAAAATTAAAGGGCTTTCAAACAGAAAAAAAAGAGCTCTTAAAAAGGTACCAACCAAGCCATGAAAATATTGTAACCATTGATCAAAATATAAAAGAAACGGTAGACTACATAAAGTCGAGTATTAAAAATGCCAAAAACGATATTTCAACAAAAAAAGCCAGCATATTAGCCAGCGTAAAAAATGAAGAAAGAAAATTTGAAACACTGCCATCTGTAGAAAAAGAAATCGTAGTGCTACAAAGAGATTTTCAACAAAATCAAAGGACTTATAATTATTTGACCGAAAAAAAATCAGAAGCGTCTATCGCAGCGGCTTCAGAAATTTCATTCCACAGAATATTGCAATTGGCGACCGTTCCCAAGGTTCCCGTATCGCCCAACAAAACCCTTATCTACTTCGTTGCCGTTTTTCTTAGTTTGGTTTTCAGCACCATTCTTGTTTACCTCATTCATTTTTTAAACAATAAACTAAAAAACAGAGAAGACATTGAAAAACAAACAGAACTACCTATAATTGGAACACTTTCTAATAAAAAAAGAAACAAAGAAAATTTTCAAGATGGTATAAATGCCATTGCAAACAAACTTACACTTAAAGACAATTTATCGGAGCATCAGGCATTGTGTATCAGCTCTGCAATACGAAAAGAAGGCAAAAGCTTTATTGCTATTAATTTGGCTAAAACACTTAGCTTAATGGGTTGGAAAACCGCTTTGATTGATTTCAACCTTCGCAATCCCGAATTACACAAATATATAAATCCGCAACCTGCTTTCGGTATCAGCGATTTTGTCTTAGATGCTTGTATCATTGATGAAATTGCGATTTCAAGGAAACACCCGAATCTTACAATCATCACCGCAGGAATCTATACAGAAAATCCGGGCATTGTAATCGGAAATAGAAATTTAGAAGCAAAACTTAAAGATTTAAAAAACAGGTTTGAGCTTCTAATAATAGACACTCCTGCAACTGCCAGCGTAATGGATGGAATCAAAATAATGTCTCTTTGTGAATTAAATATTTATACAACAAGAGCAAATTACACCACCTCAGAAAACCTCCTAAATGCAGACTTAATAAAAGAACAATACGCTATTAAAAATCTTCACTTATTACTAAACAAAGTTGGAAAAAATACGACTTACGAAGGTTATTTCCAAAATAGCAAACTGAGTTATTCCAAGAACAAAATTGGAGATAAAATAAAAAGATTTTTCGAATCCATAAGCATTAAAAAAAGAAGCAAAAAAGCAGCGTGAGTATTTTGACCCAATATATTGACAAATTAAAAAAACACCAAAACAAAGTTTTGGTGTTAATGGATCAAATATGGGTCAGTGGCTGTCATTTTTTAATTGCCATAATCCTAGCAAGATGGATGGGTATTGAGGCCTTTGGATTATTTGCATTTATATGGATGGTACTCTTATTCGTTAGTAGCTTACACCAATCATTTGTTGCTATTCCGATGATGACTTTCGCACCATCCAAATCAAAAATCGAACGAAAAGGCTATTTCAACAATCTGCTTTCCATTCAAATTATTGTTGCAGCACTCTCCTTTGTATTTGGATATTTCTTTTGTTTTTTTGCCGAAATATTTTTCCCAGAATGGTCTTTAAAAGAAGTCGCATTGCCTACTGCCTGTTTTGTGGCCTTCTACTTAATGCACGATTTTCTTAGAAAATATTATTATACCAATGACAAAGTTCTTTACGCATTTATCTTGGATCTCTTTGCCTATTTGCCACAATTTTTAATCATTATAAGTTTTTACTTATCAAATAATTTATCACTTTACAATGCTATTTTAGGAATAGCTTTTGGTTATGCATTTGCATCTTTCGGATTTATATTTTCACCATTCTTTAAACAAAAAATAAAAATCAATTTATTCAGCAATGTACTTTCACAGCATTGGGCATTTTCAAAATGGTTAATCGGCAAATCATTGTTACAGTGGTTCTCTGGCAACTCGTTTATTTTAGCCGCCGGTGCCCTACTCGGTCCTGCCGCAATGGGTGCCATTCGCATCGCTCAAAATGTTATTGGTGTTTTAAACATTCTATTCATCGCGCTAGAAAATTACTTACCAATTCAAGCTGCAAAAATTTACTCAAAAGACGGTATAAAAACTTTAACGGAATACTTAAAAACAATCTCACTTAAAGGAGGTGCTTTCACTTTGCTAACAGCAAGCAGTATTATTTTGTTTGCAAAACCCATTCTTAATGTGCTGTATGGAACGAGCAATGCGGAAAGCACCCTTCTTCTAAAAGGTTTCGCGGTTTTGTATTTCTTCGTATTTATGGCACTTCCATTACGAATGATTTTGCGCACAACAGAAGAGACAAAATATGTTTTCTATGCCTACGCTATAAGCACTGCATTTAGCTTATCACTTGCTTATCCAATGGTAAAAAACTGGGGGCTTGCAGGCGTAATATTGGGTTTGGTACTCGCCCAAGTCATTATGCAAATTTTCTATTTGTACGTGATCAAAAGAATCATTAGAGATACTCCTCTTAAAGCAAAAAACAAATTTCCAACAATTCAAAATTCTAACATATGAACATCATACATTTCGTATTAGGCAAAGCCAACCCCAATAGAATGAACGGCGTAAACAAAGTTGTCAACAATTTAGCAACTTATCAACATAAGATTGTGGATAAAGTGGCTGTTTGGGGGATAACTCCTACACCTAATGATGTTTCGGAGATTCCTCAGCGCAGTTTTGAAACAGTTTTGTTCCAATCTAAAAACAAATGGCAGATTGATCCAACGCTTACCAAGAAAATAAAAAACATCTCTAAAAATTCCGTTTTTCACATTCACGGAGGACTGATTCCTGACTTCTATCATTTTCACAAACTATTAGTTAAAAATGATATACCGTTTATCGTAACACCACACGGTTGCTACAATGAAAAAGCAATGGAGAAAAAAGGTAAAATGAAAGATATATATTTTAAATATTTTGAAAAACCATTCCTACAAAAATCAAAATACCTTCACTGCATTGGCAAAAGTGAATTGGAGGCGAGCAAAAGATTGGTTCCAAATGTAAAGAAAATAGTCATTCCAAATGGGCAAAACCTAGAGGCTCTAAAATTTGAATACGAAGACATTGGTCAAGAAAAAGGCAACAGCCCTGTCTTTGGATTTTGTGGCAGAATGGATACGAGAATGAAGGGTTTAGATTTGTTGCTCAAAGGGTTTAGGTATTATTTACAAGAATTAAAAAAACCTGGTAAGCTTTGGTTAATCGGTGGTGGACAAAATATTGAAGAACTTAAAAAGTTGGCTCAGGAATTAAACATCATGGAGGATGTTGTTTTTTGGGGACCGCAATATGGCAATAAAAAATTAAACATCATTGCGCAAATGGATGCCTTTTACCACGCATCAAGATATGAAGGAATGCCTACAGCAATTTTGGAAGCAGCCGCACTAAAAGTGCCCTGTGCCGTCAGTGATGCCACCAACCTGGCGGAGTATGTAGACAAATACAATGCTGGTTATATTTTGGAACCAAATACGGCAGAAGAGATTGCTTGGTCAATGATCAATTTCAAAGCATTCAAACAAAACAATAAACTAAAAGGTTTGGGAGAAAATGCGCTCAAGATGGTGAAGACGGAATTTGATTGGGAAAGGATTGCTCAAAACTTCATTGAGGTATATGCAGCTTAGTTTAGAGAAATATGAGGTGCAATCTTTTCTGAAGAAAGTGAGCCTTTGGCTCACTTTCTTTCTGTTTTTAAAAATCATTGGTTTTTTCACCATCAGCGAAAACATCAACATCACACGCTTGATAAAAGTCATCGTGCGTTTTGGGGGAAATGGTGGTATAATTGCACTCTATTTCTGGGTAAAAAGCAAAGGATTTATACCCTCCTTCCATTATAAAAATTTACTCTCACCAGGTTTTTACTTTTTATATTTAGCATTGGGCTTAGCCTCCTTACTCTGGACTTCAGGTTTTAGCTTTACCCTACTGCAACTCTTCATGACTTTTGAAACCATTCCATTTGTCATCCTATTTATGCTCATTGTTTCGACTATAAATCAGTATGTAGAAAATGATGTTTTGAGGATTAGTAAAATATTTGCAAAATCCATTTTCGTGGTAGTTGGTATTTTTGTTGCAGGAATGTACATCAATCCCGATCAATTTTTCAGATTGACACATGGCGGTGAAGTAGCCAGACTTGGCGGTTTTATGATGAACCCAAATGAGTTGGGAATGTTGGCAGTAGTGGGCATCGTCAGTTGCATTATTGAAATCATTTACAAAGGATCAAAAATAAAATATGGCTTTTTCGCTGCCATATTGTTCTATGGTTTACTAATGACCAGCTCCCGATCTTCCTTAGGAAGTTTTTTAATGGTAGTAATGCTTTTTGTCCTTCGCTCAAACAATTTTAAAATAAAATTTGCAGTTACAACCATCATCATTTTATGTATGCCCTTAGCCGTACAAACCATCATTCTAAAACAAGGTGATTTGCAAGAAGTGTTAAGTATGACAGGAAGAATTCCTTTCTGGACGGCACTCCTTACAGAAGGCTTACCCAAAGAACCCTTGCTTGGTTTTGGCTTTATGAGAATTTCTTACACAGATTATTTTCAAAGCGTTCATACCTATGCAGCAAGAATGACTCACAACACCTTTGTTCAAGTTTTGATGAACCTGGGCTTTTTAGGATTCACCATCACTACCGCACAAATGGCCTTTACTTTTCACGCATTTATAAAAAACAAAGACACCTATTTAAAATTATTTTTCATTGCTGTATTTATACCTATATTCATAAATTCTCTTACCGAATTCGGAATTTTTGGAGAAAACAATTTTGGAATTTTATTCTATCAATTTTTGATATTTCTTTTTGTATTTAAATACAATACAAAGTTGAGTTTTACTGAAAAAATAATGCAAAAAAGGCTCTCTAAAAACTTTGGATAAAGTTTCTATTTACAGTATCTATATCTAAAAATCAACATCTACAAAAATTTAAGAATCACTATTCCAATACATAGACTTGATCACAGCCATCCTCGGTACACACAGTCCAAAAATCTTACACATACAAAACACAACATCAAAATTGTTATCCTTCTTCAACAAACTCAAAACTATACAATTCTAGTATAAAAGCGCTTGTTATCTAACAGTTTAGCTAAAGTTTTTTTAAACTAAAAGAATAAATTGTCTTTCGTATATCAAAAAAATATTTTTTTTCCACATAAAGTAGTTAAAATTGATTTTTTTTCTATATTTTTGAAAAGCCCAAAATGCATAAGTATTTACAAAGTCAACAAGCTAAACATTTTACTATTTTCAGAATTTCTTTAAGTATTCGAAAAATAGGTTAATATGTTTTTTTTATAAATTCAACTTATTTATAAATTGGTGATACATGGTAAAATTGAAGCATATTCTATCACTTTGTTTTATACTTTTCAGTATTAGTTCATTAGGTCAAGAATACATTTTTGACTTAATGGAAATTAATGTAGAGGAAGGTCTACCTCATAGACGTAATAGCAATATCATACAAGATAACGATGGATTCATTTGGGTAAGTACTCCTGGAGTTCTAAGCAGATATGATGGTAAAAATTTCAAAAATTTCAATTCTTATTCCTTAAACATCAGTGAGTACACATTTTGTCAAATAGCCTGTGACAAAAACAATAACATTTGGTATAAAAGCGATGCCATAAACAATCAGATTGGGATTATTAATACTTCAAACGATTCCATTTTTTCAATAGAAAGTTACACCAACAGAATTTTAAAAAATGATGAAATAGTAAGTTTTAGACCTTCACAGATAAATCCATTTGAGCTATTTATAATCACCAACTTAGGTATGATTTACAAAACAGATGGAAACAGTTATGAAAAAATTCATCAAATACCTGTACCATTTCCAAACAACACTTTTTGTGAAGAAATGAAAGACGGCAGTCTTTGGATATTTAGTGGGGATCAAGTTATCTTGTTCAATAACAATCATACAACTAATTATGCTATAAATGAAATAGTTGACAATAACTCAAAAGTTGAATATTTTACTAGAATTGTATCCGTTGAACATCAGTTCATTATTGAATCACTAACCATAGATGAATTAAATCACATAAAGTACCAATATTGGAAAATTGAAAACAACAATATTACTCCATACGATTTTGAGAACATTCTGCCTTCCACTTCAAAAGTTATCCTAATCAATGATTTTATCTGCTTTAGTGATGCAGAATATTTGAGGATACATAAAAAAAGTGGTGAATTAATATTTAAAAGCAATAATTTTGAAAGGTCAGGATTCACCAAGCAGATGGCTCTAAACAAATCATTGTTTGATAATAATAATAATTTATGGATAACAACAGAAAATGGAATTTTAAAAATTAACATTAAAAAAAATCCATTTACCATCATACAAAAGGGCAATAGTACACGAGGGATTACAAGGCAAAATGAGCATTTATTGGTTGGAGGGTACTATGGCAATTATTCCGTAAATTTAAAATCAGGGGACACCACAAGACTCTTTCCCCAGTACCAGTTTGCCATAATGTCATTTTTGGCACTAGATTCTACAAAGTTCTTGATTGGTACAGACTTTAATAAGATCATTGAACATGGTCTTGAAACAGACAACATTGAGCTGAACAATTCTAATATACACCAATCAATGTATTTACCTTTTAAATGCCCAACTACTGATCAAATTTGGGTTGGCACAAATAAAGGCATCGTAAAATTAAATGAGCAAACGAAACAGTTTTTAACTTTTCCTTTACTAAAAGATTACAAAAACAATATTTTAGTCAGACAGTTTCATGTAAACGATTCTGGTATTTGGGTTGTCACCAATATAGGTTTATTTTTATTGGATGATAAAATGGAATCAATCTTAAATCATTATCAAGTTAAATCAGGATTTCCCTTTGACAATCTAAATCACATTTATGAAGATTCTGATGGTGTTTTTTGGATTGGAACAAAAGGAGATGGTTTATTAAGATGGGATAGAGCAAAAGAAGAGTTTAAACAGTTTAAGGTAAATGATGGTTTATCAAACAATGTTATTTATGCCGTTTATGAAGACGATTACCAAAAACTTTGGCTACCGAGTAACTACGGCTTAATGTGTTTTGATAAATTGAGTCAGATTACTCAGGTATACACTTCAAAAAACGGAATTGCTCACGATGAGTTTAACACCTTCTCGCATTTTCGAGATGATGATGGCACCTTTTATTTTGGTGGAATAAAAGGCATCACTAAATTTCATCCCAAAGATTTTATCGACACTGAAAGAGAACAAATTCCATTATATATAACCAGTGTAAGAACATTGGAAGATAACAAAAATGATTTTATAGATAGATATGAACAATTCAAATCAAGCAATTCTATTTATTTAAATCCTGCCGATAAAATTTTAGAGATTGAGTTTGCAATGCTTAATTTTGACAACAATGACAACAATTTTTTTGCTTATAAAATTGAGGGTTTCCATGATATTTGGAATTATACAAAGGAACAAAAAGTATCTATCATCAATTTACCTTACGGAGAATATACCTTAAAAATAAAAGGAAGAGGCGTTTCAGGCATGTGGGAGAAAAACGAATTATCAATACCATTAACAGTTGCCACACCAATGCATTTACAGTGGTGGTTTATTGTAACAATGATACTTTTATCTATCTCACTAACCTTGACTGCATTTAAACTAAGACTAACAAAACTCAAAAAGGATAAAGAAAGGCTAGAAACAGAAGTAAAAAACAGAACCTCACAAATAGAAAAAGATAGGCAAACTATTGCAGCACAAGCAGAAAAATTACTAGAGTTAGACTCAGCAAAATCTAAATTTTTCTCAAACATCACACACGAATTTAGAACGCCATTGACATTGATACTTGGTCCAATTGAACAATTACTTGAGGATGATTTGACAGACAAACAAGCTAGAAAGTTATCAGGTGTACAAAAAAACTCCAAATATCTTTTACAATTAATCAATCAACTGTTAGACCTTTCGAAGTTAGAAAGCGGCAAAATGAATATTCATTCAACCCACGGTGATATTGTAAAATACACTAAAGAGCTTATTGAAGAAATAAAACCGCTAGCGGATAAAAAGAAACAAGTTTTACAATTTGTTTGCAAAGAAGATGTTTTAGAAACCAACTTCGACAAAGAAAAGTGGCACATCATTATTTTTAATCTTCTTTCCAATGCCATAAAATTCACTCAAGAATTTGGTGAAATAAAATTGGAATTATCAAAAAAAATATTACAAAATCAAGATTGCATTTTAGTCAAAGTTATTGACAATGGAATTGGCTTTCCCTTTGAAAATATAGAGGAAGTTTTTAAAAGGTTCTTTCAAATTGAACAAAAACAAAATACAGTTGAAGGAACAGGGATAGGGCTTGCTCTTGTAAAAGAACTGGTAGAACTGCAGAATGGAACTATAAAAGTGCAAAGCAAATTAGACGCAGGAAGTACTTTTACTATTTTACTACCAATCATAAACGCAGGAAAAGCCCATTCAAATAACCAATCACCAGGTCCTCTTGGTAATAATATATATATAAATCAAATTTCGCAAAATCAAAATGTAAGTACATTGAAAAATATCACATCACAACCAGACACGGAAAAAATTGACTTATTGATTGTTGAAGACAATGAAGAGATGAGGGTTTTCATTAGTGACTGCCTCGATAATTCTGTATACAATATTTTGCAAGCGAATGATGGAATTGATGGTTTAAAGATTGCTAAAGATATTATTCCTGATATTATTCTATCAGATGTAATGATGCCCAGAATGGATGGTTATGAACTGACAAAAAATATTCGCAGTAACAAAGAAACTTCACACATTCCAATTATATTGTTAACTGCAAAGTCGTCACTGGATAGTCGTTTAGAAGGCATTGAAAATGGAGCAGACGTGTATTTAAGCAAACCCTTTAATCATAGGGAGTTAAATTTAAGGATTAAAAAATTATTGGAACTAAGACAAATAATTCAAAACAAATTCCAAGATATAAATTCAGAAAAAAACTCTGATAACAATAGTAAAATATTGGTCAAAGAAGATCAATTTTTAGTTGAACTAAAATCAATAGTTTTAAACAATTTGAACAATACAAATTTTAGTGTTGAATACCTCAGTCAACAAGTCGCATTAAGTAGAATGCAATTACACCGCAAAGTTAAAGCCCTAACCGGAAAGCCAGCAACTGATTTTATTCGTAAAATACGATTAGAACATGCTGTTACATTACTAAAAAAAGGAAATAAAAATATTTCAGAAGTTGCTTACGAATCTGGTTTTACTTCTCCAAATTATTTTTCCACTACCTTTAAAACTCAATACGGTAAGTCACCTACAGAATTTATCCAAACCTAGCAGCCCAAAATGAAACACAACCTTTTACAGTTCAATTCTAGAAATGGTTTTAGGAATGTCACTAAAAAAATTTGTTACATATTTATATAAGATTGTTACATCACTGAAATGTTGACACCAATTATTAATATAATTTTACATTAAACATACTTATTGAAATATACTTTGAATTAAATGAAAAGTTAGGGTGATCTAACTATGATAATACAATTACTACATTTTAGGCAGAAGAATTTTATCAACTTCTATTAATATAAATTTTAGGTAAAATTTAAGTTAGTAGGTAAAGGAACACATATTTAAACTAGTACCGCATCTCAATATAATAGAGGGGCTTTATTTTTAAGATGAGGTGTTGGTTTTGTGTTCCTTTTTAACAAAAATCAAGCAATTATTATTGAGAATTTCTACAATTGATTTAGTCTTTAGGTAAATGAAGTTGATCTTTGATCAATGGATTTTGCCTTTTTCATAATAAATAAGCTACCTTTGCAGCATATTTCAATAAATATCGAGTGACCCAATGGTTAGATCAATAGATTTTTACAATAAAATCAATACTACCCGCCCTAATCTAGAGATCACCACAAAAATCACTTCAATTGTCTACATTTAAAGAACTAGGTCTTTCAGATGAAATTTTGAAAGTACTTTCAGAGCTGGGTTTTGAAAAACCCACGGAAATTCAAGAAAAAGCTATACCGCAACTACTTGATGGATTTTCAGATTTTATAGGTATTGCACAAACAGGAACGGGCAAAACAGCCGCTTTTGGCTTGCCACTTTTGGAACAAATCGACATCCACAATAAATCCACTCAAGCCCTTGTTTTGGCTCCTACACGGGAGTTGGGAAAACAAATTGCTGAACAATTACATACGTTTAGCAAGTATCAGGATAAGGTAAATGTATTGGCTGTTTACGGTGGTGCCGCTATTACAAATCAAATAAAAGCACTCAAAAAAACACAGCACGTTATCATTGCCACACCTGGTAGATTGATCGACCTCATTAAGAGAAAAGCCGTTAAACTAAACAACTTAGAGGTATTGGTACTTGACGAAGCCGATGAGATGCTTAATATGGGTTTTAAGGATGAATTGGATGAAATTCTCTCCTATACTCCAGCAGAAAAATTAACTTGGCTGTTCTCCGCTACCATGCCGAATGAGATAAAAAAGATTGTCAATACTTACATGGATCATCCATTTGAGATTAGAATCAATGCAAAGGAGCAAGTTAATACCAATATTAAGCATTATTATACTGCTGTTAAAATGTCAGACAAAACCGAAGCTTTGTCTAGGTTTTTAGATGTACATTCGTCCATGAGAGGCGTGGTATTTTGCAGAACCAGAAGAGATACTCAAAATTTAGCGGAAGATTTACTCAAGAAAAATTACAAAGCGGATGCGCTCCACGGTGATTTGTCTCAAGCACAGAGAGATCGTGTAATGAAACGTTTTAAAGACAATGACTTACAGGTGCTAATAGCGACTGATGTGGCTGCTAGAGGAATTGATGTAAGCGATATAACTCACGTTTTCCACTTCGCTTTACCTGACGATAATTCTTACTACACACACAGGAGTGGTAGAACTGCCAGAGCTGGTAAAAAAGGGGTTTCTATTGCATTTATTAATCCAAAAGAGCTTTATAAAATAAATAGAATTGCCAAGCAACTCAATATCACTTTTGAAAAAGTACTGGTTCCTAATGTTGAGGAAATAATTGATATTAGAATTGAAAATTGGTGTGAACACATTGTAAATAAAAAGCCCTCCAAAAAAATCAGTCCTGAATTGTTCGAAAAGGTAAAAGAGCTATTCGGTGAACTCAGCAAAGAGGATTTAATGCTCAAAATTGTTACCAGCAAATTGAACAGTCTAAACTTAGGTACTTCCAAAGATCTCAATGATTTCTCTAAAAGTGATTACAGTGATAGAGGTCGTGGCGGAAGAGGCGGCGGTCGTGGTGGAAGAGGCGGTCGTGGCGGTCGTGGCGGAAGAGACGGCGGTCGTGGTGATAGAAGAAGAAGTGGCGGCGGAAGAGGCGACAGTAGAGACAACTACAGAGGTAGTAACGATAAGAAAAAAGATAAAAGAAGTTGGAAAGCGAAAAACGACAATCCTAGTCGTAAAAATCGCTCCAAAAGTACTAGTAAGAAAAGAAAGTTTTATTAGGTTTTCGACCTACGAGGTTTAAAATATACTATTAGTTCTAATCTTCAAAGTTT
>JAHDGP010000353.1 GCA_020627525.1 Bacteroidota bacterium | reverse complement strand
AATTTCGCACCTACGAGGTTTTTACACCTACGAGGTTTTTACACCTACGAGGTTTTAAAAACCTCGTAGGTGTAGAAACCTCGTAGGAAATTTATTAATTATCTTTTGTTAACGTCCAAAAGTAACTAACAACATAATTTTGTATTAAACAAATTAAGTCGTTAATGGAAATACTTATTCAATATATTACATTGGTTGCCTTTATTTTTCTTCGCTACTTGGTCCTTGCAGGAATTCCTTTTTTGTTGGTATATAAAATTTTTACCAATAAAATGATAAAAGCCAAGATTCAGAAAAAAATAGCGAGTAAGAAAGATTTTCTAAGAGAAGTAAAGCATTCTCTCGTGACAACAACAGCATTTGGAACCATTGCGATGCTTGTGTTTTTTACTCCATTAAAAGAGTATACCAATATATATAGTGAAATATCAGATTTTTCGATAATTTGGTTGCCCATTAGTGTTGTACTTTCACTGATCATTCACGATACTTATTTTTATTGGATGCATAGAACATTACATCATCCAAAATTATTTCGCACAACGCATTTAGTGCATCATCAATCAAAAAATCCATCCCCCTGGGCTTCCTATTCTTTTCACATAATAGAGTCTTTTTTAGAAGCATTTATAGTAGTAGTTTTGGTTTTTATAATGCCAATTCATCCTATAGCTATAGCGTTATTTGGATTGATGTCATTCATCATAAATGTTTACGGTCATCTTGGGTATGAAGTGGCTCCCAAGTGGTTTCGCCATTCAGTTTTTTTTGAAATGATAAATAGTTCCGTCTACCATAACTTACACCATAGCAAGTTTAAAGGAAACTACGGACTATACTTTCGTTTTTGGGATCGTGTAATGAGAACAGAAAATCCGAAATATGTGGAGATGTACGACAAGATACAAATGCAACGCTTTCCCGATGATGTACTTGTGAATAGTGATTCACCGCAAAGGACTGTTTTGGAAGTTTAGATTAGCTTAAATACGATATTATCCGAATCAAGTTTTCTAGTGGAAAGAGCATAGTCAATATCATTAATTTTGTCTAACATTCCATGGGAAGAAATAATGTGAGGAGAATACCCAGATTTTATCAAAGTTTGGGCAGCCGCTTTGTGCGAAGTATTTTGACGGTCTTCGACGAGGTATTCCATCGCAATAGTCGGATGAAAATTGTCAATGGTTTTTTTCAAACCGAGTACGACATTATTTTCCGCTCCTTCTACATCTATCTTAATTATTTTGGGATTAATATTTTTTTCAAACAACAAAGAGTCCAGTTTTTTGCCTTCTACTTTTATTTTTTTTGGAGGATTTTTTTTGATCCACTCAGTTGATTCAAATTGCTCTGGCTTGAAAGTATTGTATTCAGAATATAGAATTGGAAATTCAGCAAAAGTCAAAACTTCATTTTTTTCTGTTGCCGCTAAATGGTTGGGTGTTATATTTTTTTTCTGTGAAATGTTTTTTAAATAAATATCAAAAATAGCTGCCGAAGCTTCTACACCAATTACCTGTCCGTTTTCACCAACCAATTTAGAAGCGAGTAGGGAGTAAAAACCAAAGTGAGTTCCTACATCTACAAAAATATCATTTTCATCAAGGTGTTTGATTAAAAATTTCGCCAGACGGATTTCGGAATCGTGGGTTTTCCCTCCAAGTAGATAAATGTCCATTCCAGCAGGAAGAACTAAATGCATTTTATCATCAAAAAAAGTTGAAGCCCTTACAAGTTTCCCTTTTTTATTATTCGGATAGATAAACTTGCTATAAAATATTCCATTCAAGTAGTTCAACGGGTCATTAATCAAACGCCTGATCTTAGAAGCCTTAGCGAGTCGTTCTACCTTATCCAACTTATTTAATAAGTCAGATTTCATTTTCTACTTTTTGTTCTGAAATGCCTAAGTGTAGTAATATATTATCAATTGCATTTATTTCAAAACAATCATTGCCCTGAACCTCGCCAAAACCATAGTTTGCATAGATGAATTCTATTTTAGACTTTCTGGCAGCATTGCAATCCCCTTGGGTGTCACCGATATAAATGCAATCGTTTTTGTCTAAGTTGTTTCGCTCAATGACCAAGTCGATGTTTTCAGATTTAGTCAACCCTGTATTTCCCCAACATTCAAAATCTATTATAAAATCAATAGCCGTTTGTGCCAAGAATAATTCAATGTAGCCAGCTTCGCAATTGCTGACAATATAAATTTTCTTATTGTTTTCTGATAAATGTTTTAGTGTACTGACCACTCCATCGTAACATGTTCCACCAATTTCACGGATTGCCTCAGCTTGATATTTATCACACAAAACCCGCAAGTCTTCCAATTGAGCACCTTTTAAATTAGGGAAGAGCTTATCAAAAATTTGCAACTGAGAGTGTCCCACCATCGCCATCAGATCGTTATCCTCAATCAATAATTCAGTGTGCCCAAGTTCAGTCAGTGCTTTATTCCAACCAACAGTACAAGGATGAACAGCATTCCAAAGCGTTCCATCTAAATCGAAAATAAGGTTTTGTATTTTAGTATTTAGCAAAATGTCATTTTAATAAACATTCAAAATTGCACAAACAAAACTTTAAGTCCAAATTTTAATAGAAAAACAATCAAAAATATTGGGAAAATGATTATGGGGCATGGAGTTAATAAGTCAGGATTGTCTACCGACGCTGACTTATTGACTCCATATCACTAACTAGTAAATACAGTTTTTCTTTTAAAATGCAAACAAAGGATAAGCTCCCATCATTTCCTGAACTTCCTTTTTGATATTGATTCTAATAGTTTCATCATCGGAGTTAGATAAAACATTATCCATCCAAGCAACAATTTGAGTCATATGTTCTTCTTTCAACCCTCTGGTAGTTATTGCAGGGGTACCTACTCTTATACCAGAAGTAACAAATGGAGACTTTGTGTCAAAAGGAACCATATTTTTATTTAAGGTAATTCCAGCCTCTTCTAAAACACGCTCTGCTTTTTTACCAGAAATATTCTTATTGCTCAAATCAATCAACATACAATGATTGTCAGTTCCTTTAGAAATTAAGTGGTATCCTCTGGCAACAAACTCTTTTGCCATTGCTTGAGCATTTTTAATCACACGACCGCAGTAGTCTTTGTATTCAGGAGAAAGCGCTTCGCCAAACGCCACTGCTTTTGCAGCAATTACGTGTTCTAATGGACCACCTTGCGTACCAGGAAAAACTGCGCCATCCAATAAAGCACTCATTTTACGCAAATCTCCTTTTTTATTTTTCTTTCCAAATGGATTTTCAAAATCTTTTCCCATCATAATCAAGCCACCACGAGGACCTCTTAAAGTTTTGTGTGTAGTGGTCGTTACGATGTGGCAATGCTTTAACGGATCATTAAGGTATCCAGTCGCAATTAAACCAGCAGGGTGAGAAACATCCGCTAACAACAATGCGCCAACCGAATCAGCAATGGCTCTAAAACGCTCATAGTCCCAGTCTCTTGAATATGCAGAAGCCCCGCAGATAATTAATTTTGGTTTTACCTCTTTGGCAGTTGCTTCAACTTTGTCCATATCTACAATACCAGTCTCTTTTTCTACTCCATAAAAATGTGGCTTGTAGTACTTGCCCGAAAAATTTACAGGAGAGCCGTGTGTAAGGTGCCCACCATGAGAAAGGTCAAATCCAAGAATAGCGTCTCCTGCTTCTAGGGTTCCTAACATAACAGCAGCATTTGCCTGTGCCCCAGAATGTGGCTGTACATTTGCCCAAGTAGCACCAAACAATTGTTTAATTCTATCTATGGCCAGTTGTTCTACCTCGTCAACAACTTCACAACCTCCATAATATCGTTTGCCAGGCAAGCCTTCCGCATATTTATTGGTTAAGACACTACCAGCAGCTTCCATCACCTGTTCACTCACGTAGTTTTCTGATGCGATCAATTCTATACCAGTCTTTTGTCTATAGAGTTCCTTATTAATAAGATCAAATAATTGAGTATCACGTTTTTGAGCAATTATTTCCATTAGTTATTCTATTTTCTTTCAAAATTACAACTATTTCCTCAAACCTACGAGATTTTCAACCTACGAGGTTTTTAAAACCTCGTAGGTTGAAAACCTCGTAGGTTAAAAAACCTGTAGGTTTTATAAATTAACCCATCACTTCCTTAACTTTGCCCGACCTATGAGTTACTTAGATGAATTGAATGAAATACAACGCCAAGCCGTTGAACATATTGAAGGTCCATTGATGATAATTGCTGGACCAGGATCTGGAAAAACAAGAGTACTCACTTATCGAATTGTCCATTTGATGCAACATGGAGTCGATCCATTTAATATACTTGCGCTGACCTTGACCAACAAAGCAGCTCGTGAGATGAAAAAGCGTATTGAACAAATCGCTGGTCCCGAAGCGCGTAATTTGTATGTTGGTACTTTTCACTCTGTTTTTGCTCGTTTGCTTCGTTATCATGGCAGCAAGTTGGGCTATCCAAGTAATTTTAGTATTTATGATACGCAGGACAGTCGTAGCTTAATTAGAAATCTTGTAAAAGAAATGGGCTTGAATGATAAATTCTATAAGCCAGCAGTTGTGCAAAGTAGAATTTCGAAAGCTAAAAACCATTTGCTCACTCCTCAGCAATACGCTGCTAATATGCAGATGGTAACGGATGATGAAATGAGTAGTCGTCCGCAAATAAAAGAGATTTATAAGCATTATGCCAGAAGATGCTTCCAAGCTGG
>JAHDGP010000352.1 GCA_020627525.1 Bacteroidota bacterium | reverse complement strand
GGATTTGTGAAAATGTATTTTTATCATAAAGAAGACTCTCCTGGAGTTGCTCATTTTGTGGAACAGAATCGTAAAAAAAATACGCCAATAGAGGTCCTTCGTGTAAATGAAGGACTTTTTGAAATCAATGTTCGAACAAAAAATGCACAACGAAATTATTATCGTTTTATGGGTAAAACGATGTTTGATCATCGAGATAAATTACTTTTTGCTTACCCATCTTTGAAGGGGAGTGCCCACATTAAGTTAACGCATAAAAGTAAAATGGGGGGGATAACGACTAATAGCGATGCAGTTTACTTTGAAAATCAGATGTGTGTGGTTGATATGGGTTTAGTAACAAACAATCATTCTGATACTGGAATACTTACCATTTATCTAAATGAAAATGGACAAGAAAGAATTTTGCAAAGAAACTTAGGCTATGGCGGCAGTCATGGAGGGCATCAGTTTCTGATACAAGAAGCGGAAAAACTGATTGTATAGAAATTTAGCAAACTCAAAGTCAATACCAAATTATTGAACATTGGGACGTTCATATGAATACCGACTCAATTTGAACAAATCAGATACCTTATGAACAACTCGGAAATTTTCTGGTAAGGGAAAATTGATACGACTGGCTTGATAACCTGTTAAGATTACTTGGGTACTTTTCTGAATACCTTCATCTAAATCTGTGATAAAACGCTGCATTTTTCGTTTAACAGGATGTGAAGTTGATATACAGAACAAATAGTTTGGTTTTTGAACATTGGCAACCACAACTACATCTGCCGATGGAACACCAACACCAAGGTATACGACTGCATGTCCTCTTGCCTTAAGCATATAATGGGCAAATAGTAAACTCAGCTCGTGTAACTCGTTTTCTGGAGTAAAAAGAATATAACGTTCTGCTGGATTGGTAGGTCTAGGCAAATTATTTATACCAACAATGATTTTTTGTCTAATCAAATTGGTTATAAAATGCTCTTGAGCAGGATTTATGGAACCTGACAACCATAAAATCCCTATTTTTTCTAAAAAAGGATAAATGATTTCGGTCATCGTTTGTTCAAACCCTCTAAAACTAATATTATCATCCATAACATCTTCGAACTGAATTTCATTCATATCGATCATAGCATTGGTCAATAAGTGAATTTGATAATCCCCCTCGGCTAAATTTTCTGAGAGCTTCTGTACTTCTTGATTGAGCAATTCATCACTCATCTTAGCAATTTTCGAAATACGTAGACCATGCTTATTAAGCAAAGCGATTTTTAACAGAAATTTTAAGTCCGCTTCTGTATAATATCGAATATTGGTGTCAGTTCTCTTAGGCTGAAGAATTTTATAACGATTTTCCCATATCCTAAGCGTGTGTGCTTTGATACCAGATAAATGTTCCAGTTCTCTTATTGAATAATGAGTCATCGTAATTGAGTTTTAAATCATGTAAATAGCAAAATTCCGCAGGCCAATCTCATTTTGAATAGATGATTTATGTGAATGTATGATAATAGTATAACTAACAAATGTAAGTCATGGGAGGCTTTTTTGTTCAATCTTCTTATGTTAAAGGTTTAACTGTTTAATAATGTTTATGTATCTTATGTTTTTGTTGAAACAAAAAATCTAAGTATTTAAAAATAAAATGCTTTGGCGCGTAATTGATTATCAGATAAAACAAGCGTTGGTGCTGGTATTTTAATACTATTTATACTGTGTAATATAATGTTTAACCAAGCATATTGTGTGTTTACTTTTTTTAGGTTTATGTCCAATGAAAGGTAATATTCGCGAAATGGTGTAATGTGAGCATAGTCATAATTAATATTATTATCTGTCCAAATATTAGATGTAGCACCAAATACTTGATGCACTCCAGTACCTACGGCTATATTTAACCAAATTGGCCATTTGCTTGATTGTGGAAATGGGTTGAAACTCAACCAATAGGTTTGACCATTATAATCTTTTAGGATGTTTTCTGAAATACTACGTCCATATAAGGATACAGCTCTCCTTTGTAAATCTTGATCAAATGATTGATAATTTACTTTATTGGCTGAAAATTTAATTAAGACTTTTTGTTCTTCCCATAATAGGTATTGTCCAGCAGCTAAGCCAACGCCAAGTGAATTGGCTGCCAAATCTCCCCAAGAAGCTCCCCAAGCAGCTGATTGTCCATCCAAAATTTCAATAGTACCCTGATACAATGTAGCAGACAAAGCAGCCAAGACTATTACATTCTTTTCTTTTAGGCCTGCCCATTTATATAAATCATATAAAAGAACCGTTTCAGTGTAGGCGGTCCAAGTGTGCCCCATTTTGTCCATCTGTTTCCAGTTTCTTCCATCCTTGATAAAATGAAAAGCAGTTTTTTCATATTGGCTGTACCATAACTTACTTACTCCAATGGTTGTCGAAACATAGGCTGTATTGCTTAAAGCAAAAACACTCCAAAATCTTTTTGAGTTAAATGTATCCGTAACTGCTATAAAATTATTTTGTGAAACATTTTTAGTGCATTTGAGTAGATTAGTGTGGAAATTTAATTCAGAGTTTTTAATATGCTTACCTTCACTAATGTTTTGGAATTTGAAATTTAGATGTTTAGATTCGGTTTTTGTAATAGTACTTTTTTTTGGAAAGTAAAATTTATCTTTCGTTAAATTTTGACCCTGTAAAGTGATAGAAAAATGTGAGAGAATAAGCCCCAAAAGGCAAACAATATTCAAACTTAGGTTGCGCATTCAATTTTTATTAGAGAATATGAGGTAAAATCTTTAAAAAATGTTAACCTTTGATTTGCCTAAGGCGTTATAAATAAAATGAAATTTCAGCAAAAATAGCTTGGTTTAACTGAAATTAGCTTGATGTTTATATTTTAAGTAGAATTTCATACCAAAAATTGTATTAAAATTCTTTAAATAATTGATTGCACCGTATTTTTGCCCTCTGAAATTTTTGGTTAGGGTAAAATCAACCAATTTTCGTGTTTGCAATTCAAAATATTTCTCAGGAATGAGTATTAGATATTACCACAAATTGTTGCCTATTTTATTTTTTGTATTTTCTTTATTAAATACAGGAAATCTTATTCAGGCACAAGATGCAGCAGAAGCTGAAACAGTTGAATTAAATATTGCTGCTGGTGAGCAGCTCTTTAAGGGCAACTGTGCATCATGTCATAAAGTTCATGCTAAATTGATTGGTCCTGCTTTGGCAGGGGTAAACGAAAAGTATGAAAAGGAATGGTTGTATAAATGGATCAGAAACTCTCAAGCTCTTATTAAAACAGGAGATGAAAGAGCAAATGCCATTTATAATGAGTATAAGCAATCTGTTATGACTGCTTTCCCAACTTTATCAGATGGTGATATTGACAACATCCTTGGTTATATTGATTCTGTTCCTGTTCCAGTAGTAGAGGCTAATAATATACCTACTGGTACCGATGCCTCAGAAGCAGGATTTGCTTGGACACCAACCAATATCTTTTTAGTAATTATGACCTTATTGCTTTTAGCAATGGTCTTTATTTTGGGGAGAGTATTGGGAACTTTGGGTAACATTTCTCGTGAAAAGAAAGGTTTACCTGTTCAAGAGCCGTTTACGGTTAAGAGCTTATTGAGTAATAAGCCATTCTTGGCAACAGCTTGTCTAGCAGTATTTACATTATTGGCATATACTACTTATGATACAACGGCTGACATAAACCGTATGCAAGGTTACCAACCCGAGCAGCCAATCAAATTTTCTCACAAATTACACGCTGGTCAATGGGGCATTGAATGTCAATACTGTCACTCTGGTGCTGCAAAAGGAAAGTCTGCGGTCATTCCATCTTTGAATGTTTGTATGAATTGCCACAAGCAAATTCAAGAGGGGCCACAGCACGGTGAAACCGAAATCAATAAAATTTACGATTACGTAGGTTTCGATAAAGAAACGGGTAAATACGACGAATCAAAGCAACATCCTATTCAATGGGATAGAATTCACAACCTCCCTGACCACGTTTATTTCAATCACGCTCAACACGTTGCGGTTGGAAAGGTTGAATGTCAGACTTGTCATGGTGAAATCCAAGAAATGGAAGTAGTGGAACAAGTAAATTCATTGGGTATGGGCTGGTGTATCGATTGTCACCGAGAAACCAATGTGAATTTTGCAAGTAATGACTACTATAATATATATGAATCATACCACTTAGAAATGAAAGAAGGAAAACGTTCAGAAGTTAAGGTTTCCGATATTGGTGGTTTGGAATGTCAAAAGTGTCACTATTAATAAAGTAGTAATCAGCAGACAGTTAGCGATTATCAGTAAATTAAATATAGCAAACCACTGATTATTGTTTACTAACCACTGACTACTTAAAGAAAACACAACACACTATTTATTTTCTCTTTTGGATTTTTAATAAAATTCAAAATTCATCATTGATTGATACAGAGATATGCAAAAAAAGAAATACTGGAAAGGTTTAGATGAATTGAACAATACACCTGAATTTGTTCAAAATAAAAAGAAGGAGTTTATAGATGAACTTCCTACTCAACCTTTACAGCAAATGGCAAAGCAATCAGGAGGTCGTAGAGATTTCTTGAAAATGATGGGCTTTGGTTTGGGAGCAGCTACTTTGGCTGCTGGATGTGAAATACCAGTGCGTAAGGCAATCCCTTATGTTATCAAACCGGAAGAAATTCTTCCAAGTGTTGCCAATTACTATGCTTCTACTTTCTATAATGGAAGCTACT
>JAHDGP010000013.1:10037-28242 GCA_020627525.1 Bacteroidota bacterium | reverse complement strand
GAACTTGTTTAGAATTAATGATTTTATTTAATATGTTTTTTCAGAAAAAGATGAATCATTCCCATAATATTCATAGCTAACCAAGTAGTAGCCAATTTTTCATATCTGATAAGTAAGCCTTTGTAGGCATCCATCCAAGCAAATGAATGTTCACAAGTTAATCTATTTTTATAAAGTTTTTCATCAAACCATTCTTCTCTATCTGTGATTGATCCATTGCGTTTATTAAAATCAATATTTGCTTCAATATAATGCCCTTCTAAATACTTTCTGAAACTTTTATCATCAAATCCGGCATCAGCATTTAGGAATAAATAGCGCAAATCCAGATCACTTAATTTTACCATTTCAATGATTCGATCAAAAGAGTCTTGAATTTTATATAAATCATGATGCTGACCACTTATAGGGTAGCTACAAGCGACTATTACACCTTGATTATCAACTAAAAACAACATGTTCGTAGATTTATAACTTTTTCTACCATTATAACTCACTTCTTGCCCTCCGCAAAAAGCTCTTGTATGAGAACCATCTAAATGAATACAAGAAAGGTCTAATAATGACTTATATTTTTTTACAATATTGTGCCAAACTTTTTCCCAAGAGCCATCTTTGCACCAATTATTATAATGATGATAAATGGCATTCCAAGTAGTTTTTTCTCGATCTATAAACTGTTTTACAGGTAAGTATCGCCATTGACATCCTGTTTTTAGCCTGTAAAAGATAGCTTCAACTATATTTAACAAACTTATCTCTAGTTCTTTGCCTACTTTTCCTACTGATAAGTAAGGCAATACTTCAGTTATTATTATATTCGTGTCTAACATATTTTGGTGATGTTGTGGTTTAATTTTTGTCGATATAAATTTACAACATCACCTTTTTATTTCTTACATATTATTATTTTTCGTTAATTCTAAACAAGCTCTGAATTTATTCGACATAAGTTAAAGTCTTGGAAAGCTCATTTTTTTTGCATTATATTTGATTAAATTTTATTCAAATATTTATTCTGAAAAATAATACAAACATTATTTTTTTACTAAACCAATTTTTATGAAAAAGAGAAATGTCCTATTTCTTTTATGGCTTTTTTGTGGAGTTTACTATACAGCCTCAGCCTTTACAGTAGATGCAGGTGAGGATCAATCAGTGTTTGTAGGAGCCACAACTGTGTTAGGTGGTTCTCCCACTGCATCGGACGGCAAGGAACCGTATTCGTATACCTGGACAGATGTCAATGGCACTGTAATATCAAATGAAGCGAATCCTATGTTGACCGTAGTATCTGGCACAAACAACTATTTTGTTGAAGTGCTAGATGGGAATGGGATAAGTTGTATTGGGGAGTTTGTGACGGTTGTGGGGGAGGCTAACCCATTAGGATTGGTTTTAGAAGAGATTTCGTTTTTAGATAATACAACTGTTGTAGATGATGACAATGTAGTCTCTTATACAGCCCCGCATTTCAAAGTTTCAACCAATGAAACTAAACCAATATGTTATGTAAGTGGTCAATATATGAAGGTTGCTGGGAAAATTAACTTTAATCCAGGAGGTGGTGCATTGCCTAATTTGTTAATTAAGGGAGAGAATAGTAATGGATTTAGTTTTTCTGTGAATTCAAATTATACGGTCAATTCAAATAGTATAGAGTTTGGTGCAACAGTAGCTAATTTGTTATTTACACCAAATCAAGTTGCATACGATGAGCCTTTTAAAATAGATTGGTTTGTAAGTTTAGATGGAGGAACGAATTGGTCAAATATAGGTGCGAGTTGTAATCAGTTATATGTAACACATAAGGCGCCAAATTCAAACTTGGTTGGTGGGGTTAATCCCATTCCAATCAGGCATACTTTACTTCATATTGGTTGTAAAGCATCAAGTGGAAAAAATAACTTAAAGGATATTGTAGAAGGAATGTTTACAGAATTTGATGATAAAGTAGTATTAAAGGCTGATAATGAAACAAGGTTGACATATTATTTAAGTTACAATTGTAATAATTATGATACAGAAACATTGTTAAGTAGTGATAATGTTGATGTTGCTCCCAATGGAATAAAGTATGCTGATGGTCAGTGTGGAGCATTTGCCAAACTGTTTATTGATATTTTGAAAATGCAAGGAATCCATAATGATCTGAATTATTACTCATATGTTCCAACAAATAGCTTATTAAATGATGATAAAAAGACAGATAATGGCTTTTTGGTTAAAAATTGGATGATCCCAAATAATAATGGTTTGATATTTTCTATTTCTGACCCTAATGATGATAGTATATTACTTCAATCATATACTCATCGAAATGCTTTAAGGGGTGGAGTGAATAATGATGGTAGTTTGTTTCCATATTATCAAAAAGATAACGAACAAGCCTTCGATTGGATGGTAGAAGAAGTAAAAGATGATCCTGGAATTATAGGGCAAGGGATTAGCTCTAATCCAAAGTCATTTTTTAAAAACCATCAAATTGTTCAAATAAAAACAGGTGATAATATATATAAACTATACGATCCTTCTTATGGTATTAAATTTACAAATGATTCTGATATTGAGAATAAAGCTATTGATGGATATATTTATTCTGAATTGAAATATGTAAATGAAAATGATCCGTCAGTCAATTGTGACTGTAACAAAAATGGAACTATTTCTGATTTAAGTGTACCTTGTATGGTGATTTATTTAAGGGCAAAACAATCGACAACTCCTGTTGGAATAACTGGAGTAGCATCTCAATATTAAATTGGTTTTCATTATGATACAAAAAAAGGAATTTTTAATTGTTATTCTATTTGTAAATCTTTTTGTTTTACATTTATCTGCGCAAAATAATATACAAGTTATTTCAAAAATCAATGGCTTTGAATATAAGTTAATCCAATCAATAGATTTAAATACATATTTATTGGAAGAAGTAGATAGTGTTGGGGGAAAAGAGAAACTATACGTTTTACCATTGGGGTCTGCACATGATTTTCATATGAAAAACCTGCCCAACTTCTTTATTGATGGTGATACTATTTTTTATCATTCAGTTGATTTTGAACTTTCTTATGAAGAACTAGGAAAAAAAAATTGGTCAGGAAGCTTACGTAAGGTTTTAAAAAATGTCCTTCCAGAACATGATGAAAAAAAAGAAAAGTATATATATGATAATGTAAAGTTACCAAACGATTTGAAAAATAGATCAAAACTTTGGAGTGCAGGAAAATCAGTTGTTTCACCATTAAGTAGGATTTTATTGGTAAGTGAAATTGACAAAAGAAATGGACTTGAAAAGGGTGATGTTTATTATTCTTTCATTAAGCGAGACGAATATTTTTTATTATTTATAAACTACGAAAATAGAATTGTGATTTTTAAACTGAATCAGAATTGGAGTTATGTTAATGATAAACCTATAAAACATCAAGATGATTTTAATAGTCCAAAAGAATACATGGACTACTTTTTCACCGCAGGCTGGATCCTCAAACAAAAAACCCCCTTTCCACCTGGTCCCATCCGAACCTTCTCTCAAAACGAGCAACAATATATAGTAGCAGTAAATACAGACGAAGTTTATTTAATTAAAGAAGATGGTTTAGAAAAAGTCGCTCAATTACCCACAGGCTTAGCCAAAGACGGCACGTTGATAATAGACCAAGATGCTGATGAGGTGTTTTTTGCCCCACAACTCAAAAGTGCTGCTTATGGGCAGTGGCGTGAACAAGCAGTAAATGTATTAAAAGATTGTCCTGTTGAAAAGTGAAGTCCAGTACCAAGTACCTATTAAAAAACAATGAAAAATTACATGTTTATTATAGCTTTATTGCTGAATTCGATTGTTTTAACGTCTCAACCTTTCGATGATTGGGAATACTGGATTTATCACAAGGATGGAAACAGAGAGGTTTACGGAGATAAATTGCAAACAGAGAAAGTAATCATCGAAGATGACAAAGTATATACCATTACAAAAGAAAGGCTTTATTATGCAGGAAATACAGGTTTAGCCTTTGATCTTAATGGCACCTCCCAATATGTAATTAATTTTGATTCAACCAAAGCATTTCTTTTTACAAGTATACATTGCCATGTATCTCCAAAAGCATTTATTAGGAAAGACAGTATTTTTTTAGTATCGCATGGCCTATCTTCTTTTAGTTTCTCAAAACGTGGGATAAATGATATGACCACTTTTGATCGATTTAGAGAAGGCTACAAGTTAAATCTGAGTTACAAATACCAAAAAGAAGGGATACATTTACCTTTTGTTCGTTTTACTCCAGTAGACTCTATTTTAAGAATAATAGATTTGGCTAATAATCCTAGTATTTTGGCTAATATTAATGATCCCAAACATAATTGGCGGACAGAAAGGGTATATTGTAATGCTGCTGTTTCTGAAAACAATGAAGTTAAAATGTTTTCATTTTTTGATGATACCTTATCAGTTTATGACCTAGTTTCCTTTGAAAGCAAAGAATGGAAGTTGGTTGACCGATTTGCCGATCCAGAAGATTTAATAGAGGGTGATTTTGAAACTTTTTACAGAAAGGGAAAATTGTATATTTATTTAAGAAAAACGGGACGCTTTTTTGTTTATAAGCCAGGTTTATTAAAACGATACTTGGGAACTTCTTCTATGGAGATACACCCATACAGGGAATACAGAGCATTTGACGAACCTCCAACATTAATATTTGACCAAGACAATGACGAAGTTTATTTGTTGAGAGAGCAATTATTAAATTATGATAAGGATAATTGGCGAGCCAAAGCCAAGCCAATAGTTTTTATAGAAGATGTTGATATTCCAGAACCTGAGTTTGGTGGTCCACGTGGAGCAGCTGGTCAAAAACCATATAAGGAAATTTTTTCCCTTTTAAATAAAGAACAAAATCAAAAGAAATGAAATTATTTCAAATATTTATATTATTGTTTATTACCATCCCAACCTTCGCCTTCACCCCAATTATCACAGACGATTGCAATGGCAATGAACAAGGCAGCATAACTTTCGATCACTTTTGCTACGATGCTCCCAATGGACCTTTTACTTTTACATGGTATAAAGATGGGGTAGATATTGAATCAGGGAATACTGGAAATGGCGATGAAATAGATTTGCTAGATAAAGGGGAAGGAAGTTATACTTTAATAATAAATGACCAAGATTTATGTCAAGGCGTTCACCCTTTTGAGATAGAGAACAACCCTTGTCCAGAAATAATAGTGTCTGATCCATCCTGTGGTATTGAAACCAATGGGGAGTTTGAAATATGTGTAGGAGCTTCAATTATAGTTAAGGGTTTGGCAAATGGTTATTCGATAGATAGTTGGAGTTTTGGATCTGATTCGGAAGTTATTAAACTAGAAAATGTTGTTGAAACCTATGAGGTGTTTTGGGCATCTCCTGGTGATAAAACTATTTCATTTACAACTTCAGAACCTGAACAATTGGAGATTGCTTATAATACTATAAATGTTAGTCTTAATAATAGTATTTGCCAAAATAGTGGTGTGAGTTATGATTTTTGTTCGCAAAGCAATGTTTGTGATTTTGTGGGAAATACAATAAATTATGAATCAAGTTGCTATTCAATAAACAATACAGTCTATCCTTATATACACTATAATAGTAATTCTGTACCAAACTTTGGAGGTCCATTTCAAATTTGTGCAGGAACATCAGGAGAAGTGATTTGTTCCAATATTTTAATAGCTAGTGGTTATGTAGGACATGAATTTAATTTTAATAATCCTTTTTTAGGTAATGTGTATATTTTTTCAAGGGATGTTAGTAATGGATGTTCATCATTTATTATGGAAATAACTGACTGTGAAAGTTGTACTGACGGAATAAATATCGATAGTGACCCTTTTGGTCCAAATGTATTCGAGTGTGATATTTTGAATAATCAAGACTTAATTGAGATGAGCTTTCATGTTGAGTGTGGCTCACCACCTTATGAAGTCAGTATAGATCCACCTATCAGCTTAGTACAATATGATGATTTTTACACCAATGATATAACATTAAACGCAATGGTTGAAAATGGAATGGACTATATTGGATTTTATACTATTACAGTTACAGATAGCAATGGTGAAACTTCAAGTGTAGAAATGCAATGTAATTTTAGTACGGGCATTGATGATGATGATACGCCAACACCATCCCCTTGTAATGATGTTACTACAGATGTTAATTCACCTGTGTTTAACAATAGTGTACCAACTGTATATAATTACTGTATTGATGATGATATTTGTATTGATTTTGATGTTACAGAGACAGAAGATGGTTTGTTTGCTGTTTATGTAAAAAATTATTTTGATCTAAAAGAAGTGTATTCTAATACTCAAGTAACAAATGCACAAGGGCAGTTTTGCTTTGGTTTAAATGATTTATCTATAGGTAGCAACATTGTTGAAGTAATGGCAACTGATAAGGGAGAGTGCCCTTTAAATCACACCACCCAACAATACACCATCAACATCAGTGATTATCAACATCTGCCATACAACACAGACTTGCAAGTTGTAAATGCAGAAGCCATAAATGATGATTTTGTTTATTATCCATCAAATTGTATTAATGATCAATTGTACCTTTCTGCAAGCAATGGGTATTCAGAATATAAATGGTACCTCGACAATACTTTGATAACAACCACTACCAACAATCAACTTCCAATTGACCAAACAGGTAATTACTTGGTTGTCTATTTTGACCCCAACGAAGGACCTTGTGGAACCTATTATTCAGAGTATGTATTTATCTTTGAAATTGCTGATGAAATAGCGTACCCTGAAGATTACGAACCATTGAGTTATACCAGTAATTTTGGAAGTATCTTGGATGCAAATTGCAATGTAAGCAACATTTTGTTGACCATTAATATTACTGGAGGAAGTGGGAATCATCAAATTACTTGGTTAGATTGTAATTCAGGCTGCAACAATTATAGCACAGGCATAGCACCAAACGGAACTAAAACATTTACAGTTACAGACTTGTGTACTGGTCAAACATTTACGCAATGCCTAAAAGCAAATGATTGCAATCAAGTAGTTCCTTGTAATGATTATTCTGACTGTAGTGAAACTGATGAAAATACTGATAATGGACTTAGCACAGATTTAAGAATAAGCCCAACAGTCTACAACCAGTCAACCACTTTAAAAGTAAGTTTAGAGCAAGAAAGCAATGTGAAGATAAGATACTTAGATGCAATGGGCGGATCATTTACAAATGTTTTAGATGATGTTGTTTTGCCCGCAGGGGATAGTGACATTCCAATCAGTACAGTCAATGATAATGGTGGTGTGAAAATATTTGTCCTCGAAACTGATTGTAGTACAACAAATCGTATTGGTATAAAAACAGATAAATAAAATTAATTGCAGCGTCTATTTTAATTAAAAAATAAACGCTGCAAAGTTATATCAAATAGAAACATTTTCAGACAAAAATTTCTCCGTTTTAGCCGTTTCAACCTTGTTAATTATCTTGCTTGATTCGTGTTTGTCACGAGTTACTTTGGCAAGCGTAAAACAAGCAGAAACTGCAAAAAGAAAAGTCATAGCGAAGAATCCTTTGGTTTGAATATCTACATCAAGGTAAAGAATACCTATAATCATTCCACTAAAGGATAATACGAATGCAGCCCAGGCCATTATATAAAATGCTTGACTGTTCTGATTCTCATAAATATATTGACTCATAATCTAAGGAATTTTGTACTCAATCACTTTCTGTGATTCTAAGAGTAGGTTTCAAAAATTAATGATATTATATTTTTACTATTAACCTTAAACCTTAGATAGCTGCCTTTATTACTTTTTTTTTATTTTTTTGGATTAATTAACAAAAATTAAATGTGTTGATAATCGGTCAAAATTACCTGTTTATATACCTAAGCCCAAAGTTGTAAGTAGCTGCACGGCCTACATTTGAGTCAGAGTTTATGAATTCCGTAACCAGAAGTTCTACTTGGAATTTATTAGCAATTAAATATTTAATACCAAGACCATATTGACTGAATGGATTGTATAATCTTGCTTCTCCATCTGACGGAAATAAATTGTACCATTGTGGTGCAGAGCCAATTAAGCCGTAAATAGTAGTTTCGTTATTTGGGAAATAACTAGGAATAATCGTTAATGGAGTACTGAATTGAATAGGTTGTTCTTTGCCTACATTTTCAAAATTTAAATCAGCTTCCACAAAAAGACCAAAGTCATTACCAATGCTTTGATCATAAAAAAGTTGCGTCCAAAGCTGTCCACCATTCCAGTCTATATATCCTTTATCAACATTACCACTTAAATCTTTTCCTACTGGAATGTACAAAGTATGTTGGAATGAGATGTTGCCATAATTCTTAAATGGAGTATACTTTATTTTTGGTCCAAGAGCAGTCAATCCAATTCGAGAATAACCGACAATGGAGGAAGGATCGTTCGCACTATAATTTAACTGAGTTTTTGGAAATTTCAATACTTCAAAAGGAGAATTCGCTTCAACATAATTTTGACCCACTGACCTGAATCGCAAATCGAAACCTGCATTTATTCTACTATTTATTCCAAACAAAAATTGAGTCAATGTGGTGAAAAAAGTGCTACTTCCTACATTTTCATTTAAGTCGTTTTTCTTTTTTTCGTGATACAAATTATTAAACAAATTTATTTCATACTGTCCTTTTTCATATAAAGCAGAAACGATATACCTAAAACCACCATTCCCAGAAGCACCAGTATTGGGAATACTGGGAGTGCCTCCTGAACCACTCGCGGGTGAATTAGAACTTGCATTTGTACTACCAGTCGTATTGGAATCTGAATTTGTATTTGAACCCGATTTTATAGTTTTTCCAGCAGCACCAATGCTGTTCAAGCTCCAATCATAATCGTAGTAATACACTTTTGCAGCATTGCTGATGGCTTCTTTTCTGTAGTTATTTATAAATTTTAAAATGCTCTTTTTCGAACCTCCAAAATCTGAAGTATACCATTCAAATATTTTCGACAAACCAACTTCATCGCCATTTGTTTTTATAAAATTGGGATCATTACAGGCAGCCTTAGATTGATCATCCAATTGTAAATCCAAAATTTCAGGACGATATGCCTTATTTGTAATCGGAGGGCAACCATTGGCACCGCATACCAACACAAAGTGCAAGCGTGGATCATCGAATTTTTTCAAAATAAGCTCTTTTTCAAATTTATTTAAAGTCATAAACTTTCCAGAAAACTTATGCTCTACCTGATCAAAAAAACCAGGAATTTCTTGAACACTTTGCACAGGGTAATTCAGGACAATTCCTTTAATAACAGCCAAGTTATAAGCATTTATGTAAAAAGCTTTCAAAGTGGTTTCGTCCAAATTCGTTACATCGGCATTATCCACAATTTGGACCAATTCTAGTAAATTACTGGGGTTTTCCTTTATTTGAACATAATCAACTGTTCTTCCATTAACTACACTACTCCAAAAGGAATCTGCCTTGTCAAAGAAAGATTTATCCACCACTGTTTGTGCAATAGCAGCATTTAAAAAGAATATGGAAAGAGTGAATATTAGTAATTTATGCATAAATATTTATTGATTTAATGTATAAAACAGTATATGTCTTATTGAATTTACTTAGGTTTTTAGGTTTTTGGTTCAAAAATGAAGTATTTATTGTACATAAAATGTCCTACACTGTACAAGTTACATTTCATAAACAAATTTCTTTAATTTCCACACTCTTCCAAATAATTCAAAAGAGAGGTGAAATACATTTTTTGTGAAAAATATTGGAAAAATAATATTTTTTTCGTATTAGGTGCCTTCTTCCTATAGGAAGGTTGCGAGTAGCTCTTGCGAGTAGCTCTAGATTAGCTTTTTATGCCATTCTCACCGTAATATTTTAATACCACAATAAAATTTGTTTTGCTTTTCTTTAAGTAGTTTATTTCCTTTTACTTAATTATTATTGAAAATGGTATCTTGCGGTATTCAAACATCTACAACTATTATGAAAAAGTTTAGCTTTCTATTATTATTAGTATTTTCATTTTTTGATCTTTTTGGACAGAATATTGAGATGCCAGTGAATACAGTTGAAACCATTACGGCATGTGAAGGGCTTTTTTATGATGATGGAGGTGCCGGCGGAAACTATGCTTTAGATCAAGAATCGACTTTAACGATAGAAGCAGATACAGAAGAAAAACTACTGGTCATTGAGTTTTTATTCTTTAATTTAGAAGTCAGTTTTGATTCATTATACATTTATGATGGGATAGATACAGATGCTCCTTTAATACTAGGAGCTTCAGGTGACGCCTTGCCAAATGAAGGAAACCCAATTGTTTCGTCTGGAAATGTCTTAACTTTTTATTTTAAATCTGATGTGGTTGTAGGTTTAGCAGGTTGGGAAGCCAAAATAAGTTGCTATGATACTAGCATAGAACCAGTTCCAAACTTTTCTGTAGATGAATTGATTTCTTGCGAAGGAACGGTGCAGTTTTTTGATGAAACTTTTGGCGAAAATAATTCTTGGAATTGGGACTTTGGCGATGGGGAAACCTCCAATCAACAAAACCCTCTACATTTATACACTGAACCTGGAGTTTATACAGTTAGCCTGGAAGTTTGTAGTGATGCTGGTTGTGGCATAACTACTTTTGAAAACTATATTACTTTTGATAGTGAAAATCCTTTTTGTTTTGAATTTTTAATGCCAACGACAGGGCAAAATGTCTTAACGACTTGCTCAGGAATTGTTTTCGACTCGGGAGGAGCAGAAGAAGACTACGGTTTAAGCGAGAATGGCGTTTTGGTTTTGCAACCTCAAGATGCAGACTTTATTACCTTAACTTTCCAATCGTTTGAGATTGAAGCAGGTTTTGATTACTTAAATATTTATGATGGACCAGGCATTGATAGCCCTGTGCTTTTTCAAGGCTTGACAGGCAATAGTTTACCCAATTCAGGAGAACCTATTTCTTCAAGCAGCAATAGCCTAACATTACAGTTTTTATCTGATGGTGCGGTAACTGCAAGTGGTTGGGAAGCCAGTTTTGAATGCTTGAACACAACAGAGCCACCACAGTCGGACTTTCTAATTACCCCACTTTTTAGTTGTGATGGATTGGTGCAATTCATTGACAATACTGTTTATCCAACCACTTCAATTGAATGGAGTTTTGGTGATGGAAATACTTCTGATGAAATGAATCCATTGCACAACTACACAACACCTGGCGAATACCTAGTTGAGCAAACGGTTTGCAATGATATAGGATGCACCTCCTCCTCGCAAATCGTTACTGTTTTGAGTGCGCAAAATCCTTCGTGTGATGGTGTCTTTATGCCTACAGAAGAAATTAATTTTATAACAGATTGCCATGGTGTTTTGTATGATTCAGGCGGTCCTTTAAATCAGTACAGTGGAAGCGACAAAGGCACAGTCGTAATTGGCAATGAAGCAGCAGACAATGTTGCCATTGCTTTTACAAAATTTAGCCTTGAAGCAGGACGTGACTATTTAAATATTTATGATGGAGAAAATATTGAAGCACCCCTAATAGGTGCTTATACAGGCTCATTTTTACCCAATAACGGATTTGAAATAAATTCTTCTTCGGGATACATAACCATAGAATTTTCTGAAAATGGATTTACTTTTGATGATGGATTTCAGGCATATTGGACCATAAACAGTAGCGCAGGTGTACCAACCGCATTTTTTGAATTGCAAAATGAAGTCGTGCCCCAAAATGTGGACATTCAATTTGTCGATCAATCTACAAATGAACCAAACTCCTGGTATTGGGAGTTTGGAGATGGCAGTATCAGTTATGAGCAAAATCCAGAACACGCTTTTGCTAACACAGGAGAATACATAGTTAGTTTAATAGCGACCAATTGTACAGGTAATTCTGAAGTGTTTACGCAAACAATTACTGTTCAAGATCCAGCCTTTGTCATTGTTACTCCAACCGAAATAACCTTGGAAATTGAATCTGGGCAAATGGTTGACACTTCATTAAATATAAATAATTTTGGTGTTGGAGATTTGGTTTATGAAATTGAAGGTTTAGAAAATTCTTTTTATGGAATAATACAAGTTTTGGTTTATGATTTTCAAACCGATAATTCCAATGATGCCATTACTTATAATAATACCATTCAAATTCTAAAAGACAATATTATTGGTCTAAATATTTTTGAAACGAGTACAACAGATCCCGATGTGCTTAGAGAAGAATTGCAAAATATAGATGTACTCTTAATTCCTGGCAAACAAGGAGAACTAAATGCTGTTTCTATGTTTGGAATAGCAGGCGTTATTCAGGACTTCGCCAACAATGGAGGAGGAGTTGTGTTTACAGCTTCACAGTTTAACTCAGATGTTATATTTAATTCAGGAATATTTGATGGAGATTATGGTCGACTTTTTTACGATCCACTATTATATATTTCAGATCCCAACCATCCCGTTGCGAAAGGTGTAGAAGGACCGTTTAACGGAAAGCAAGGCTGTGCAGGATATATAATTGAAGACGAAGATGCACAAAGAATTATCGTAGAAGATGATTTAGATGTGGTAGTTGCGAGAGACTTTGAAAATGACGGTCATGCTGTTTTGTTGGGTTTTAACTATTTATTTTATAATAAAAAAATGGAAGACCTTTTGGTGAATTCTGTTGTTTATGCTTCTAATGTCGCAGAGAATCAATGGTTGTCTGTAAGTCCTGCTTTTGGAGTAATTAATAGTTCTACTTTTGAAGAAATTGAGCTAAATATTGATGCTACAAATACACCGGCTGGAACCTATACAGTCATTTTAGAGATTTATACAAATGATCCACTAAATCCAGTCATTGAAGTACCCGTAACGATTATCGTTTCGGGAACACCACAAATGACCCTTTCTCGAAATATTATTGACTTTGGAAATGTTGTTCAATTTACAGAAGAAGAGCAACTGTTTGAAGTCATAAACACAGGCTTTGATACATTGTTTGTTACGGATATAATTCCTGGCGTTTCCAGCTTGACCGTTGAGCCTAGCAACTTTTTTGTTTACCCAGGTTTGTCGCAAGTAGTAAAGGTGACTTACGCTCCAACAGAGATAGAAGTATTGGAAAATATCCCATTAGAAGTTATCAGTAGTGTAGGAACAGAAACCATTTTGGTTTTTGCCAATGCTACGGGAAGTCCAGAGGCAATCGTCAATCCAAATCCAGTAGAGATAACTCTGAACTATGGAGAGACAGGTTCCGTTCCAATAAGTATTAACAATCCAGGAGAGGGCTTTTTGGAATTTTGTGTAGAAACAAATATTTCAAAAGACAATACAGGCTTTTTGTTTGAATTTACAACTGATAATTTTCCTGGTGAATTGATATGGGTTTTGTTTGATGACATCAGTCAGGTTGTTGCTGGCAAGGGGCCTCAATTTTACAATACACCAGACTCTACTTATCAGGAAATGATAACAGGGTTGTCGCCAGATAAAAGTTATACATTGCTGATAGAGGATAATTTTACACAATGCGATGGAGCGCTTACTGCTTATTCTATTTATGATTTAAATACAAATAGTTTAATAGAAGCAGGAGATACCTTAGGAGTGGGAGAGTGTACTTATATGACAGCATTAGGCAATCCAACTTTGAGCAACTTAGACAATTGGTTGACATTAGATGTAACGTGTGATACCATTCCTTTTCCTACGGGAGCATTAGATTTTGAAATGTTTTTTGATACGGAAGGATTTTTGGGAGGAACTTACAATACTGTTGTGAACTTTATTTCAAATGATCAGAGTAATCCCAATATAGAAATTCCAGTTACTATGGTTGTAATAGGAGTTCCCGAAATTGAACTGGTTGATCCTCCTACAGATAATATACTTGACTTTGGAGATGTGTTGCAAGGATTGACAGAAGAAAGAGTATTGACCATCACAAATACTGGAACAGATACTTTGCATGTTACGGACTTTGTTTTTGACAATCCTTTGTTTACAGCAGATTATGAAAGTTTAAATATTTTTCCTGGCGAAGAATTTGAAATAACAATTGCATTTACTCCAGATGTTATAGATATGATAAGCGGTACATTGACCATTGTCAATGACGACGAAGATATTGTAGTGCAATTAGTGGCAAATGCATTGGGTGCGCCTATCTCTAGTACAAGCTCAAGCAGTTTGGAATTTGAGTTGCAATCGGGTGATAGTTTAACGGAAATACTAACACTTTTAAACAATGGGCTTGGACCAATGAATTATGCTATATCTGTTTGTGGTGGTGAAATTGGTTATCAATTTAACTTTAAAACAGATGGTTTTGGACCAGAATTTTCTTGGGCATTATTAGATGAAGACGAGAATGTTTTACTTTCTGAAACCGAAGATACTTACGCCAGCGATACAGAGTATAGTATAGACTTTGATGGTTTGTGTTCGGGAAAAACGTATATATTGCGTTTATATGATGGTTTTGGAGATGGGGCATTAGATGAATTGCAAATTAATGATTTGGTAACTGGAGAAAACTATCTAACTAGTGCTTTTACTGATGGTGATTTTGCAGAATTTATATTAACAAATCCTACTGCGACTACTTTGCTGGATATAGATCCGTTGTCAGGTGATTTGGGCTTTCCAGATCAGGGAGACATTGAAGTGACTGCCAACGCTGACGGATTAGAAACAGGCGTTTATGAATACACAATAATCATTACAAACAATGATCCTGCTAATGGTGTGATAGAAATTCCTGTAACTGTTTTTGTATCTGGATTTCCACAAGCAGCATTTACAGCAAACAATGATGATATAGTATGTGGAGAGGAACCAATTGAATTTGTTGATAATACAATAAATGCACCAACGGAATGGCTTTGGGATTTTGGCAATGGAGAAACATCGTCAGAGCAAAATCCTATTTATTCTTATTCCGAATCTGGGGTTTATACGGTAACATTGATCGTCAGTAACCAAGTAGGAGTAGATACATTGATTTCTGAAAACTTAATAGAAGTTGATATGCAGTGTGCAGTTGCAAACATACCTTTGAATGAAGATGTTGTAATAATAGAAAACTGTAATGGTAAAATATTCGACAGCGGCGGACCTGCTTCAGATGCAAGTGGAAACTATAAATTGAACTCAAGAGGCGTAATGATAATTGCGCCACCAAGTGCCGAATCAATAACTATAGAGTTTAAATCTTTTGACTTTAGTGATATAAATGACATTCTTTACATTTATGACGGTCCTGATGTGAACAGCCCTTTGATTGGTTCATATACTGGAACAGACTTGCCGAATAACGGACTGATCGTTTCTTCAACAGGTGCCATTACACTGCAAGAGTTTACCAATGATTTTTTGAGCTTTGCAGGATTTGAAGCGACCTTTTCTTGTCAAAAACCAGAGGTTGCTCCAGTAGCAAATTTTGAATATGATGTAGAGCTTTGCAATTGAATTGTAAACTTTACCGATGCTTCAATGCTGTTCCCAGATACTTGGAATTGGGATTTTGGAGATGGCAACACTTCTACCCAAAGCAATCCGTCACACAGGTACGAGGACTCAGGAACCTATGAGGTACAATTAACTGTTGCCAACGATTACGGCAGCGACGAATTTACATTTGAAATTGATGTAGAAGTGTTTAATCCTGAAGTTTCAATGCCAGATACTATTATAGCGGGCGAGACAGCTAATTTCTCTGGTTTGCAACAAGCAGGCTTTATTTATATGTGGAACCTCGGCGATGGTACAGAAGAAAACGTTGCCAACTTTACTCATTTATATGAGTTTGATCAAGACACAATCATTACCGCAACAGTTTCTGTTATTAATTTAAACATCAGTACAAACTGCATCGTTTCTTTTGAAAATGATATTCACTATTTCTTGGAAGAGCCGATGGATACAATAGACGGAATTGCTGAATTAGGCATTGACTTGAAATTTTATCCAAATCCAACAACAGGCATTGTCACTATTGATTTTGATGAAATGACAAACCATAAATGGATCGTTTCAATAATAAATCCACAAGGAAAAATATTTTACCGAGAACAAGTAAAAGCACTAAGTGCAAATGATGAATTGAATGTAGATTTATCCGCTTATCCAAATGGACTTTATAATATAGTTTTGTATTCTGAAGAAGGGTATTTGAGCAGGAAGATTGTTTTAGATAGGTAGAATGAAAAATTTTATTAAATTACGAACTGTACCTCATTTTTCTTATGAAAAGGGACTGCCTCAAGAAGGTAATTTTATCCTTGGACAGATGAATGGCGGTAATATAATTGTCTATCAAGCATTCAATAATAGAATTGCTGATTATGCAATTAAAAATCAAAAGTTTGGTGGATCAAGTTATAGCTTTAAAAGAATGACTTGGATTAAACCAAACTTTCTTTGGATGATGTACAGAAATGGTTGGGCTGAAAAAGAAAATCAAGAAAGAATTTTAGCAATAGAAATTTCTCATACAGGTTTTATTGAGCTTTTAGAACAAGGTGTATCAACGAGCTATGATTCCTATTATGGAAATGAAGAAGCTTGGCGTGAAAAACTACAAAATAGCGATGTGAGAATTCAATGGGACCCTGACCACAACCCAAAAGGTGATAAGCTAAAGCGAAGAGCAGTCCAAATCGGAATAAAAGATAGACTCCTTGAAAAATTTAATAGTAATTTTGTTCAATCAATTGCAGACATTACATCATTTGTCAAAGAGCAAAAGAAAAAAATAGATAATGAAGTAGATTTTTTAGTGATAAATGAAAGTATTATTAAAGTAAATACAGCTTTGAAAAACAAACATTCAATACCTACAAATTTTGCAAGTGAGTACATTTTAAATTTGATTAAAGAATTTGAAACGACGGGAGAGGTGAAGAATTCTGAATTCGAAAAATTATTAATAAATAATGAGGAGAAGCGAAAAGAGATAGTTGATTTCATAAAAAATTATACCCACGAATCTTTTTCAAGATATTTGTTAAAAAAAGCCATTGCATACCGAAAAGGCAAAATAGGAACTTGCGGCTGTATGTGTGAAGATCTCTTAATGTTTAGTTTTTTCGTCAGTAAAAACGGAACAGCTATAGACTTTGACTTGATAATGGAAGCTAAAAATACAGATTTTGATACTTGGTGTGGATTTGATGGTGAAATGATATTTTATACTTTTGGCTTTGAAAAAACAAGAGCATATCTAAAACAGAATATTGATAAATTTTCAGAAAATACCGTTGATTACTTCCTTGATTTCACAGAAGAATATCTTTACAACGATATTAATAGCAGAGCATTTTGGTATTTATAAGAAGTGAAAAAAACTGCAGCTCTCATATACAACTTTTATGTCTGGTCGAACGGTATTTACTTCTACCAACTGAGCAGCAATGACAACGTTTCTTTAATGAGTGGAAGATTTGCGGTACATTAAAAAAAGCTACCTTTTATCCGTTTTCATCTCCCCAATACATCATCCGCATATCATCCATTTCACCAAAACCACTTTTCTTCCAAAACTCGAAAGGGAAGCCAGTATTTGAAGTAAACAAAATAATCATTTTTATATCAATGTTTGCAAGGTGTTGCTTCACAGCGTTGAAAAGAGCAGAGCCAATTCCCGATCTTTGTGATTGAACCAAAACAAACATTTCTTTTAAATAATAATAATCACCAGTATAATAAGGTTCGATATTCCCTACACAGCACCCCAACAGTTTCCCCTCCTGAAAAGCCATCCATCCAAGAAACTTTGGTGAATTGTAAAAGCAAATCAACTTTTCTAATGCTTTTTCATTTGTCCAGTTATCATTCCACGGTTCAGCATTATAAGCATCAACCAAAACTTTGGCGCAATCCTTTAGGCTCTTAATAGAGTCGATGGTCTTTATTTCAATATTTGCTTTCATTTTTTTATTTTTAATACGTCGTTTAGTGCCGAAATTTTGAGAAAATTGCTAAGTCGCCAGCTTTCTATAGGAAGAAGGCACCTAATACAAGTTTTTTTTCAGTTTTCCAAATATTTAATCTAAAAAATTACAGAAGTCCAAATTTGAATAGTTGATTTTTTTCATTTTTAATACGTCGCTTAGTACCGAAATTTTGAGAAAATTGCTAAGTCGCCAGCTTTCTATAGGAAGAAGGCACCT
>JAHDGP010000013.1:5643-9937 GCA_020627525.1 Bacteroidota bacterium | reverse complement strand
AATACAAGTTTTTTTTCAGTTTTCCAAATATTTAATCTAAAAACTACAGAAGTCCAAAGTTAAATAGTTGATTTAATGAATGAATTTGAAGTCTAAATTATTAGCCAAAGAAAGAAAAAATGATCATTTTTTCAATTGCTTACAAATAATATCTCCAAATTTTGCGAAATTTTTACTGATTATCAATAAATTACAAACCGATAATTATATATTTTTTGTAAAATTTCTTTTTTCTTTCAAGAATAAGGGTATCTTTGCAAACTATTTTCAAAGAAGAGATAAATTCTTAATCAAGTGAATACATTAAGTTATAAAACAAAATCGGCAAAAAAAGAAGAAGTTCAACGTAAATGGTTGATCATCGATGCTGAAAATGTTGTAGTTGGAAGATTGGCAACAAGAGTAGCTACGATATTGAGAGGAAAGCACAAAGCTTCCTATACTCCACACGTAGATACTGGTGATTTCATAATCATTGTCAACGCAGAGAAAATTAGATTTACTGGCAACAAAATGCAAAAGAAAGAATACAGTCGTTATTCTGGATACCCAGGAGGGCAGAAAGTTGCAACGCCAGCAGATTTATTGACTCGTAAGCCAGAGGCAGTTATTGAAAACGCTGTAAGAGGTATGCTTCCTAAAAACAAGCTAGGTCGTCAGATGTTTAAAAAGATGTTTGTATATGCAGGAGCAGAACATCCACATTCGGCACAAAAACCTGAAAAATTCGAAATAAAATAATCCATAATAATTCATAAATTTTTATGAGCAATTACATAAATTCAATTGGTAGAAGAAAAGCAGCTGTTGCTCGTGTTTTCCTCAAACCAGGTAGTGGAAAAATTACCGTTAACAAAAGAGAATTCGAAGATTACTTTTCGGTTGAAATCCACAGAAAAGCAGTAATAGAGCCTTTGGCAATTTTAGAAGCTGAAAGCCAGTATGACGTTATGATCAATGTTTCTGGTGGCGGTATCAAAGGCCAAGCCGAAGCAGCTCAGCTAGGTCTTGCTCGTGCTTTAGTAAAAGAAGCAGCAGAACAAGGACGTATGGCTCCAGAAGAGCGCGATGGAAGAGAGATTGAATTGAACGAGGTTAAAGTAAAACTGAAAGGTGCCAGAAGAGACATTATGACTCGTGATGCACGTAAAGTTGAGCGTAAAAAACCAGGTTTACGTAAAGCACGTAAAGCTTCTCAATTCAGTAAACGTTAATTTTTTTGTAAACCATTCATTAAACAAATATATATGTCAAGTTTGACAAATAAAGAGCTGCTAGACGCTGGAGTTCACTTTGGACATTTAAGAAAAAAATGGAATCCTAAAATGGCACCATATATTTTTATGGAGCGTAAAGGCTTGCACCTTATTGACCTTAACAAAACTTTAGTTGAGTTAGAAAAAGCAGGTAATGCATTGAAAGGCATCGCTCGCTCTGGAAGAAAAATTTTGTTTGTTGCTACTAAGAAACAAGCAAAAGATATGGTAAAGGAATATGCTCAGAAAGTGAATATGCCATTTGTTACTGAACGTTGGTTAGGTGGTATGTTAACAAACTTTGCGACTATCCGTAAGTCGGTTAAGAAAATGCAGAGTATTGATAAATTGATCGAAGAGGACAGCATCACTAAGAAAGAAAAATTGATGATGACTCGTGAGAAAAATAAAATGGAAAGAGTAATCGGTGGTATCGCTGGTTTAAATCGTATCCCTGCCGCTATTTATATTGTTGATACTAGCTTTGAACACATCGCTTTAGCAGAGTCTAGAAAATTAGGTTTAACAACTTTCGGAATGGTTGATACCAACTCTGATCCTACTTTGGTTGATTTCCCGATTCCTGCAAATGACGATGCTTCTAAATCTATCGAATTAATCACTAGCTACTTGACAAACCAAATATTGGAAGGGCTTCAAGAAAGAAAAGCTGGTAAAGGAGATGATAAGGGCAATGAGGAAGGTGCTAAAGAGGATAGCGGAGAAAAACGTCAACGTAGAACAAGAGGACGTAAAAGAAAAGCAACCGAAACAGTAGATTTTGAACAAGAAGGTACAGCTCCTGAAGCTTCTAAAGAAGCAAAAGCTGCTCCTGAAGTGAAGGCTGAAACTGAGGTGAAAGCTGAACCGAAAACTACTGATGATACTAAAGATAAAGCTTAGAAGAAGCTATTTTGAAATAAATTTTTTATTAAACATAAATAAAAGGTTAATACTATGGCTATAAGTGCCGCAGATGTAAAAAAGCTAAGAGAGACTACTGGTGCTGGAATGATGGACTGCAAGAAAGCATTGGGAGAAACAAATGGAGATTTTGAAGCTGCTATTGATTACTTGAGAAAAAAGGGTCAAAAAGTTGCTGCAAAACGTGCTGATAGAGACGCTACAGAAGGTGCTGTTATTGCACTTGCTGATGGTGGTAAAGGAGTGGTAGTTTATCTTACAAGTGAAACAGACTTTGTTTCTAAAAATGAAGACTTTGTTAAATTTGCCAATGATATTGCAGGAATAGCACTTGCTAATTATCCTGAAACAACGGAAGCTTTAGAGGCTTTAGAGTTAGATGGAAAGAAAATTTCTGAGCATATTTTAGAGCAGGTTGGTAAAATCGGTGAGAAAATTGAAATCAAAACTTACGAACGTTTTGAAAGTGATTTGGTTGTTCCTTACATCCACGCTGGAAATAAAATAGGCGTTTTAGTTGGTTTGAATAAAGCTAGCGACGAGATCAGTGCTGCTGGTAAAGACATCGCAATGCAAATAGCTGCTTTAAATGCAGTTGCTTTGAGTGCAGATGATGTTCCACAGGAAACAGTTGATAGAGAAATGGCAATCGGTAGAGAGAAAGCATTGGCAGAAGGAAAGCCTGAGCACATTGTTGATAAAATAGCAGAAGGAACTTTGAGAAAATTCTACGAAGAAAACACTTTGCTAAAACAGAAGTTCGTGAAAGACGGTTCTAAAAATGTTGAAGAATTTGTTAAAAGTATAGATAAAGACCTTCAAATTACTGGCTTCAAGCGAGTAAGTTTGGGTTAAAAATATAAGCGGAATCATTATTGATTCCGCTTTTTTTATGTCCTTTTGATTCAAAGTAATGATGAAGCAATAAATCTTCAGATTTAGTTTCGATTATTTTGCTCTTAAAAATGTAAAAAGCGCAATTTAATCTGACACGGTAACAGGACTACAATCATTTTAATTGGTTTGAAAGTTTAACAGTAAAAAAGCAACCAAAAATATAGATTCATTACTTTTATCATTACTAATCATTATTTTTCATAAAAAATTGATCTAAAAAATTTAAACTCGTATAAAAATTTATTTCATTCTAAATCACTTTAAAGCCCACAACATTAAATGAAGTATATCTATAAACGCATTTTGTTAAAACTCAGTGGTGAAGCACTATTGGGAGATCAAAATTTTGGAATTGATCCTAAAAGAGTACATCAATATGCATCTGAAGTTGCAGAACTTGTAAAGGAAGATGTTCAAGTAGCTATCGTTATTGGAGGAGGTAATATTTACCGAGGTATTGATGCTGAAAAAACAGGGATAGATAGAGTCTCTGGCGACTATATGGGAATGATGGGAACAATCATCAATGGAGTTGCACTACAAAACGCTATTGAAAAAGAAGGCGTTTACACAAGATTAATGTCTGCCCTTGACATAAAGCAAGTTTGTGAACCCTACATTAAGAGAAGGGCCGTTAGACATCTGGAGAAACACCGTGTGGTTATTTTTGTTGCAGGAACAGGCAATCCTTACTTTACAACAGATACGGCAGCTACGCTCAGAGCTGCAGAAATGAATGTCGATATTTTGCTAAAAGGAACACGTGTTGACGGAGTATACACAGCTGATCCTGAAAAAGATCCTGATGCAACCAAGTATGACTTCCTGACTTTCAATGAAGCGTATAACAAAGGATTGAAAATTATGGATATGACCGCATTTGCAATGTGCCAGGAAAATGATATTCCAATGCGTATCTTTGATATGAATAGTCCTGGAAATCTTAAAAAAATTCTAGAAGGAAAAGAAATCGGAACGCTTGTAAAGGCATAGACTAGATAGTAATTACACATACTTTATGGAGAAATACAGGTATAGTAGCTGTTTTTTCAGTAAAATGTAAAAAAACTTTATCTTAGCAGGGTAAATTTTTAATCCATTTTGAAATCATTGTATCATAAGGGTAATTTTACAAAAATTGGAAATTATTATGAGTGAAGAAATAAAAAAAGTAAAAAGTAGTATTGAGGAGGAAATGAAGCAAGCATTAGACCACC
>JAHDGP010000013.1:0-5633 GCA_020627525.1 Bacteroidota bacterium | reverse complement strand
ACAGGCAGGTAAAGCCAATCCATCGATGCTAAAAAGTGTAATGGTTGATTATTACGGATCACCAACACCGATCTCTCAAGTCGGAAATATAACAATACCTGATGCGCGTTCTTTATCTATCAAACCGTGGGAAAAGCCAATGTTAGCGGAAATTGAAAAAGCTATATTTGGTGCAAATCTGGGTTTTACACCACAAAATGACGGGGAAAATATTAGATTAAATATTCCTCCGCTTACCGAAGAGCGTAGAAAAGAATTGGCAAAACAAATTAAGGCTGAAGGAGAGCACGCTAAAATTAGTGTGCGTAACTCTAGAAAACATGGAAACGATTCTGTAAAAAAGTTGGGTAAAGATGGTTTATCTGAGGATTTGGTCAAAGATGCCGAAGGAGAAATTCAAACGATTACAAATAGTTATACAGAAAAAATCGACAAGCTTGTGAAAGCAAAAGAAAACGAAGTTTTAACTCTGTAATTAAATTCAGAGTAATTTATCAGAAAAAGAGCGATGTTCCATATTGGTTCATCGCTTTTTTTATGCAAAAAAATCAAGAGCCTATGTCTGGTACAAATTTTAAGTAAGCGAACAAAAGTAATCAAGATACTTAACAATGTATATGAAAGTAAATTGATCAAAGCTGAGACGATATGATGTTTGATACTCAAAGGTATAAACGCCCTGACATAGCAATAATAATATATGTATTTAATATTTATTCAATAGCTTATCTGTTGTTGAATTCCCAAACTTTAGCATTTATCTGAGCCTTTCAAAAAACGATTCACTAAATATTCATTTTAAAATAATTACAGATGGTATAATTCTGTAATTAGAAGGAGTTGTGTTGGCTCTTAAAGATGAAACAAATGTTAAAAAATAGCCGTAAATACTTCCACTAGCTACATCGCGCCAAGATTTATCTAGCAACAATTTCCTGTTTTTTTACCAAACCTCCATTTGGAAAAGATACAAATGCTTAGAAGTAAGTATTTGCATTTCTATACACATTTAACTAAAGTGAATTATTAAAAACAATTTAACGTATGCTAAGTTTTTTGAAATCCAGAAAAAAAACTGTTTCCAGCCACTTATCAAAGTTTAAAGCCTTTACTGCTACCCTAGTTTTCCTTTTGTTTTTTATCAATATAAAAAGTCATTCACAGTGTTCTGCTGTACAGCTTTTTGATTTATATCAAACACCTGGTTTTCCTCAAATTGATGATCTGGTTGTTTGTGGAGAATCTGATACAGTTTCTCTGTTAATAATAAACAACACTGGACAAAATCTTAACAACGTATTTATTGACATCAATTTACCATTAGGTATTCAGTTTGCAGGTACAACAGCTGAGCTTGATCCCAACTTTCCTGTATCAAATGTTAACAGTTCCAATTTAGCTAATCCAATATTTGAATTTCAAGAGATAAGCCCTGACGATTTACAAGTGCTTTATTTTACAGTCGAAAGTAATTGCAATTCCATTAGCCAACCTCCCACAACTCAATACATAATTGATTATACCATTGACTATCAATATACCGATCAAAATAACAATATTCAAACTTGCTCTTACAACTATATTCCTCAAATTGATTATAGCAATAGTATAAAAAAGCCAGTTTTGAGTATCACTAATATTGATACCGCAAATATTGTATTGATAGATGAAAATGAAAAATGTCAAACCTTAACGATATTTCAAAGCGGTATAGATGCATATGTAGATAATTTTTATCTCACAATGACAGGCATTGACATTTCATCTAGCTACAACCTAACAGATTTCAGTATTGATGGTGTTCAAGTTCCATACAACTTTAATCCTTCAACTGGAGCATTGTCTTCAAATGTTACTGCCGATTTTTTACCAGGAGGATATTTAGCAGAAGATGACACAGTAGATGTAAAAGTTTGTTTTGAGGAAAATTTAGACTGTGAGACCGAAACGCCAAACACTTTAGAGTATGCTGTTTTTTATGGATGTAACAATCAAGTTTGTGGTGAACCAAATATTGAAGCTGCAACGGTATCTTATGAGCCAGATTTTGGAGCAAACCCTATTGTTACAGTAACACCTGTCCAGTTTCCAGAAATTTGTGGTCAAAATGCTTTGTTTGATGTTACTTTAACAAGTGAACAGACAGATTCTATACAGGGTGTTTTTGAAAATTTAATTTTGAGTTTTCAAATATGTGAAGCCGATGCTTTAGAAGCGTTAGATGTTAGCATAAATGGAATAGTTTTGAATCCAAATGATTATTATTATGATAATTTTGATTTTGTAGTTGATCTTACGAATATCAATTCTGATATTGATGGTCCAGGAATTGGTTTAGAAGATTTCGATGGAGATGGGTTTTATGATGATTTACCAGGAGGACATCAATTAGATTTAAGAATTGAAGTAGGAATTAAGTGTCAGGACATTGATAATATCAATGGTTGTGCCGCACTAAATTGTTCATTCGAACAAGTGACAGTAACTGGTGACAGACATTGTGGGCAAGCATTTCAGTTATTGCCTAAATTTGAACCACCTATTAACTTTTTCTATGGAGCCAACCAAGTAACAACTACAGAAACCAATATAGGTACAAATACAGTTTCTATAGAAGGTTATCAGTTTCCAGACGGAGTTGATTCTACTTTAACATCAGTCGAGATTGAATTTTGTTATGAGTTTGATTCACAAAATATCACCCCTTGTACCAATTCAAATTCTTATTTCAATTTAGATATATCAGGTTATTTACCGATTGTACAAGATATAGCAGTAAATACCACCAATGCTAGCTGGGCAAATACAACTGTAGCAGCAGGAAATATTGTCCAAACCTATAATGCTGATAGTACAATAACAAATATCCAAATTCAAGTTGGTAACAATAATATAGGAACATTACAATGTTACAAAGTTACATTGGAGTTAGATGAGTGCTTGTGCTACCCTGATAACTATGTAGTTGCAAATGCTAGCGTAATAGAAGAGTGTAATGAAAATAATTGTTCTTGCACTATTGTTAGAGCCTGCGAAGAAATTTTTCTTTCTTCAAGAAGAACTTGTGATTGTGATTGTGTGATAAGTGATGATATTGTAGAATTGAGAAGAACCACTTTTGGATATTCAGACCAATCAATGACTACACAATTAGATGAAACAACAGCTGCTACAGAAGATTTAAACAGATATTTACCATGCGATACTGCTTATGTACATATTGAATATGAACTACGGGATGAAGTGCGCTTTAGAGACATCAATAGATTGTTATTTAGAGTACAGGCACACGCTTTGTCAAACTGGCGAAACAATCCTGCACTTGAGCTGTATCCCAATATGACAGGTGCAATTATAGATGAATTTTCTATAGAGAAAGTAGGGAGCCCAGGAGTTAGAAGTACCATAGAATTTAATAATATAGACTGTATAACTGGTAGAGCCGCTATGGTTAGACCAACTGAAAACGGATTGCCAACATATTATCATGGCTATTATAATGCAACAGTAGACGATGAAGTTTGGAGCCATAAATATGATAATCAAGACAACACTTTTCTCGATATTGATATTTACGACGATGACCATCTTCACAATACAACAGGAAACTGTCTAACGGAATTTTTTGACATGCTTGATCCTAAAAACGGTGATAAGTTTCACTTAATTGTCAGAATACCATTACAAAAAAATCCATACAGATATACCATACCTTCCATTGATGCAATGCCAATTGAACCGCTTTCATTTCGTGGTTCTATAATTGCACAAAAAACAGCAGGTGGGGTAAATACAGGTGTCTTTGGTTCTTGTGGAACAAGAGTACCAGTAGAAACATATTGTCCAGATGATATTCGAGTCACTACTGACATTGATGTTACAGAATGCGGTGCCACTGTAGAACACACCTTTAAACTATTCAACAATACTCCACCAGATTGGTATTTAAATGAATACCGTCCTTATTTTTATTTTGATTCTTTAAATGTACCTGTAATTTCACCATTGGTTTATGCTGGAAATGCACAAGTTGAAGATTACGATGGAACAGTCTATCCCATAAGTGATCCAAGTTTTGGTGCGGGGTCTAATTGCGTTTATTTCAATGGAACGAATTATTGCACACCTTCATCAAGTTCAACATTGATGGAGTTTGAGGCATCACAATTACCTCCAATTGGAGTGGGGATGCCAAATTTTGAAAATGATTCAATAATATTGAGTTATGAATTGGTTAGGATTTGTCCAGGACCAGTTGAAAATCCTCAAGATTATCAATTAGAATATCAATACAGCTACCCTTGCGACTTTGATGGACGTGGACATTTGTGTGGTTATACCGATGGAGACCCGGTAGGTGTAAATGCTGATTATGGATTTTTCTATGGAACCACAGTTTATCCGGTTCCAGACTGTCCAGGTGATGGTACAAACTATAATGTACCTATATTTGACGGTCTTCCAGCACATGATTTTTATAGTACGCCAAATATATTAAATCTAAGTACTTCAGGAAACTCCTTGCCATCTATTTCTGCAAATATGAATAGTAGTTTAATAGCTGATTTGAAAGATGCACCAGAGCCCAATAGTTATACTGTTTGTACAGGAAGTGGAACAGGCGTTCACGAAAATGTTATAACGACCATTACTGTTCCGCCTTCAGTTTTATTGGAAGACGTTATGGATGTAAATGGAAACTCAATTGAATATAATCAAACAGGATCTGATCCGAATGGTACAACCTACACTGTAATATTTCCTGATATGCCTGGAGATACTTGTGTTACGATAAATATAGAAACCGAGTTGACATTTTGTCCAGTCGGCTTGGATGTAGAAACAGAAACCTGTATCAAAACAACTTCTACTTGTTTGGATATTGCATTGGCATCTCAATTGTTAGCAGATGGTGGTGAGGCTTGTGCAGCAGCAGATGCCTGTTTTGAGTATGTGTCTGAAGCAGCAGAAATACAAGGTGTTTGGACTAGTAATTTTTTAGATGAATTAGAAATATGTACTGTTCAAACATTAGAAATTACTATAAAAAATGTGAGAGAAGCCATTCTTACTGGTTTGGATTTTAACTTTATTCTTCCTGATGGAATGGAGTATGTAATCAACTCTTGGGAGGCTGATTATCCTGCTGGAGAAAATATGTGGAATGGTGTACCAGATCCAGTACAAACTGGAACCAATATTTTTGGAGATATAATTTCTCTAACAGATGATAATATAGAAGCCTACATAGCTTCCAATGGAATGCCAGGGATTAATTCTCCTGATTCGAATGAATTAACAATTAGGTTTGATGTGATAATTGGTTGTGATGAATTTGTATCTGGTAGTTCTATCTATTTTGAAACGACTGCAAATGATCCTTGTGAATCAACGATAAGTTCTGGTTTTGTTCAAAGCGATCCAATTATTGTACAAGGTGCAAATCCAGCTGATTTTGCACAATTTACTTTAATTCCTGGTGAATTAAATTATCCTTGTGACGGACAAGATATTCCTTTAATTGTAACAGGAATAAATTTATCCCAAACGGGAGGTGCTAGTTTTATGTCTCAAGTTTGTATCACCATTCCACCAGAATTTGTTTACACTGATAATAGTTTCATGTTTACAAA
>JAHDGP010000351.1 GCA_020627525.1 Bacteroidota bacterium | reverse complement strand
ACTATTTCAGCGGTAGATTTGGACAATGATGGTGATACAGATATACTATTAAATACCAATTACGAATATTATACAGGTGTTTATTATTTTGAAAATATAGGAACACAAGGAAACGTTAATTTCAAAGATCCAGTCAATATTGGTCCTTCAGTTTTCAATACAACGGCTTATGAATATTTGATTAAATTTTCATTTGCTGATATGGATGATGATGGAGATAAGGACTTGCTTTGTGGTACCTATACTTATGACGAAATGAGTGAAAATGAAATATTTTTAGCACGTTACTATGAAAATACCAGTGTTGAAGATCAAATAGAATTTAAAAACCCCGTTGACAACCCATTCAATTTAATGTCTTCTGAAGAAGAATTTTTGATTCCAGATGTTGTAGATATAGATGCCGATGGAGATATAGACCTTTTTACTTTTGATTATTATGGCAACTTGGTGTTTTATGAAAATACCAATAATGCACCTGATGAAGCGCCTTTAGTTAGAAATAGTACCATCAATGTCAATGAAGATGAAGTTTATACATTTGTAGAATCAGATTTTGTATATGAAGATGCAAATGCTGATCCGCTTCAAAAAGTACACATCGAGACTCTGCCTTCAGTTGGCACATTGAAATTTAAAGGGGTAAATGCAACTGTTGGAACAGAAGTTAGTAAAGTGGACTTAGGTGAGTTGACGTATACACCAAATGAAAATGAATTTGGAGACAATTATGACAGTTTTACAATAAAAGTAACCAGTGGGCAATCAGAAAATGAGGGATTGTTGAGTTTGAATGCAGGAACCATTGCCATAAATGTTTTAGAAGTATTAGATGCTCCTACTTTTAGTTTGGTGGAAACAGATTATACGGATTGTGCGCAAGGACAAGAGGTGAATTTTTCTGTTTTGGATATAAATGTTGGAGATGCGAATGCTGAATCACTAACAATACAGGCAACTACCGATAATGAAGCTCTAATTACCAATCTTACAGTTGACTATCAGACAGGTCAGCCAAATGGAACTATAAGTTTTATTCCTGCGGCAGATGGAACTGGATCGGGTAATATTACTGTTACTGTAACAGACGGAGATTTGTCAGCAACAGAAAACTACCTTTTTATTTCGGGGAATTGTTTAAGTGTTGAAAATATCCTGAAAAATACCGCTTTTAATATTTACCCAAATCCTGCAAGTGACAATGTTAAAATAGATATTGACAATCGTTTTGTTGATGAATATTCTTCAATCCAAATACTTAATTTACAAGGAGCAGTTTTGTTAGAAACGTCTACAAAACAAAGAATGATTGATATTTCAGGTTTATCTTCTGGAATATACATTATAGGACTTAGTAATAATGGCACTAACTATTATAATAAATTGATAATCGAAAAATAGATTATATGAATAAAAGTTATACAGTACTTTATCAAAAGGTTCAGTTGCTGAAAAGGTCGATAAAGCAATTAAAGCATACTGAGAATAAGAAGAGGAAAAACAGTCTTGTTTTGAGGATACAAAGATTGTTTAGACAACTTCAAAAGTATGACAAATTTGCCAAGTTGAAACCAGCTATTGTTGGCGCAATGATGGCAGTTGGTTTTACTGGAATAAATGCACAAACTACAATTGAGTTTGCAGAACCAGTTGCGAATCCATTTGGTTTTACTCCTACTCAATATTTGATTTTACCCTCAACTGGAGACTTTGACAATGATGGCGATTATGATATGTTGAATGGAGGGTTGAATTTTCCTGCTTATGGGCTAAATGAATCTTTCTCTTATTTTGAAAATACAGGAACACCTGAAAATGCTAATTTTGGTTCGAGTATAGCGGCCCCGTTTGGACTATCAAGTGATTACTTCTTGCAATTTTCAACCAATGCCGATTTAGATAATGATGGAGACTTAGATATTTTAGTGGGTGGGTACATTCAATATGGAACCACTGAAGGACAAATTAGTTTTTATTATTATGAAAATAAGGGAACACCAGAATCTCCAGAGTTTCCAGACAGATTACAGAATCCATTTAATTTAAGATTGCCGCAAAATACTTTGTCAAGTTATCCATCTTTGGTGGATATAGATGACGATGGTGACTTGGATGCCTTTTCAACCATTCTTACCAGAGATCAAGTCATTGATGTTTTCTTTTTTGAAAATATTGGTGATGCCGAAAATCCTGAATTTGGAAATCCTGTTCCAGGTGCTGATTTTGGAGTAAATCAGAATTTGTTTTTAACGATTGACTTTACAGACTTAGATGTTGATGGAGATCAGGATATGTTGATTGGTGGTTTTAATTCTGGTAATGTCTTCTATTATGAAAATATTGGAACGGCTAAGGAAATGTATTTTGCCGATCCTGTCGTAGATCCATTTGGACTGGGTCCAAGGTATGTTTTTTCTGTTGTGAATTATGTTGATATGGACGCTGATGGCGATCAAGATTTATTTGTTGGAGATTTAAATGAGGTTGTTTATTTTGAAAATATTTCTAAAATAAAGCCTACGCCACTAGAGAGCAATATATTTATGGAAGAGGATTCCAGTTATGTATTTGTATCTGATGATTTTAAATTTATAGAAGGAATTTCGGATACAATTACTGGAGTTGTAATTGAACAGTTGCCTGAGAATGGTCAATTGTTATTTGATGGTGCAGATGTAGCTGTGAGTGAAATTATAGACATTGCGCTAATTGATCAATTTGTTTATCAACCGAATGAAAATGTTAATGGTGAAAAAATCGACTATTTTACTTTTAATTTGATATCAGAAGTTGGTACAAGTGAAAGTTCTGATACAATGTTTATCAATATCAGTCCAGTGAATGATGTTCCTGCATTTGTATTAGAAGAGTCGGAAGTGACTACTTGTTCCTATACTGGCGAGGTCGTTATAAATATCAGCGATATTGATTTGGGCGGTGAGGAAAATGAAACAGCCGAGTTTACCGTTTCTAGTGATAACAATGCGATTGAGAATGTTTCTGTCGCATACAATGAAGCGGACACAACTGCTGTTTTAAGTTTCAATCCGATTGGTGGCGAATCTGGCGACGGAGCTGTTACCATTGCTTTATCAGACGGAACCGATGTCTTAAACCAAGAAGTAGCGGTAACAATAGAAGCTTGTTTGGGAGTTAATAGTTTGAGTTTGGACAACAATTTACAAGCATTTCCAAATCCAGGAAAAGAAATGGTGCGATTGCATTGGAACAATGAGTCAGTTGCAAATTTTGCAAATATTAAAATTTATGATTTGAGCGGACGCTTAGTCCAAGAAACGAAGTACAATAATGGTCTTGATGTTTCAGGATTAAATGCAGGTCAATATTTTGTTGCCACTGAAATTGCTGGGCAATGGTTGATGACCAAGCTGAGTATTCTTTAGAGATGCTCTAAAATAGAATAAGTGATGAGAATGTTAATTTGATCTTATCAATAAAATAAAAAAACGAGTGCTTAAGCACTCGTTTTTTTTATTGAAATGTAAATTTTTTCTGATACCTCACAATATCCACTTCTTTCATTAATTTGCCATCTTGTTCTAAATACTCAATAAAGTGTTGGGCAAAATATGGAGCGAGTGAAACGCCTTTACTTCCCAGGCCATTAAATACAAAAAGATTTTTATGATGCGGATGGCATCCAATCAACGGACGACGATCAACGACGGTAGGGCGAATCCCAAAACCTGTTTCTTTAATTGTATACGGTACTTTTAAAACTTGGTTTAATTTTTCTGTTAATCCTTCGACGCCCTTTTCAGTATTTTGTAAAGACAACTCATCCCGGTCATAGGTAGAGCCAACCCAAAATAAATCACTATCATAAGGAACGATTATCACACCTTTTTTGATCATATTGTTTCTAGGAAGCTCTTTCGCTTCTATTAATAAAAACTCTCCTTTTAATGATGGAAGCGGTAAATATCCGAAAAACGGATTGTCTTTCATTCTATAACCTTCACAAAAAATGATGCGTTTACTAGAAACTTCATTCCATTCAATAGTATCTTTTATATTTAAATCATTAAACTTAAATTCAGCATCAACTATAGTGGCTTTTTCCTGTAAAATGTTTTTGGCTACATCTAAAAAAGTTTTGGTGTCTAAAAAAGCCGATTGCTGTATAATGCCACTGCCAAAGTCATTTTTTATAAACTGCAAAGCTCCTTGATTAGAAGAATCAACTAAATAGTTTTTATAGGCAGTTTCAGAACTTTTGGAAATAAAATCATTTTGCTCTTGATAATTGTTAAAAACACGAATGACATTTATATTATAAAAAAAAGATTTGTTAGAGACATTTTCGAAATGTTTGTAAAATCCAAGACAAGATTTATTGAGCTCATTTATCATCCAGCTTTTCACCAACCTTTTTCCAGTGACAGGATTTATCACTCCAGCAGCCACTTTTGAAGAAGCTCCAGGTAAATTTCGATCAATTATCATTATTTTTTTGCCAAGCATTATTAGCTTCAAAGCCAATATACTACCTGCAATACCTTGCCCAATAATTAGGTATTCGAATGAATTGTTATTATGATTTTTAATGCTTTATGTTTGATTTATTTACTAATAAAGATATAAAAGTAATGTCTATGTACAAAATATTGTAGGACGGGAGTTAATACTTAATTATTATTTTTCATTAAGAAATTATTAAAATCATTTATAGAAATATTATTTTTTATTAAAAATAATAAAGAAATTTGTAATTACTTCAACAACTCACTTTCTAAACTAATCACTTCTTGTTTAGTGTTTTTGTAGAC
>JAHDGP010000350.1:1126-4801 GCA_020627525.1 Bacteroidota bacterium | reverse complement strand
ATTGGGAAATTATTGAATTCGATTTCACGAATCAAGCCACGGGAACAGAATTATTGAGTATAGGTTTAGAAAGAGGTTGGGTATACAATATGGCATCTATCTTTTTTAATTTTGGAACAGATGGTGCCACTGCGGGAGAAAAAACCTATTATTTTGATGATGTAACTTTTGGAGAATTGGTTTTGGGTACTCAGTTTCCCGAAATTGTAAAATTAAACTTATACCCTAACCCTTCAAACGATCAATGGTCCATTGTTTCTAATGATAATATAATTATGATAGAAATATTCGACTTGCAAGGAAACAAAATACTTACTTTTAAACCAAATCATAAAACAGTAAAGATAAGTGCTGCAAACTTTGCGAAAGGAGTTTATATTTCTAAAATTTCAACGAAATCAACAAACAGTACTTTAAAACTTTTGAAGCAATAGTTTATCAATATTAAATCAAGTTTGTATGCGAATGTTGCCCTTGATATTTATTTCAATCTTATTAATTGGATGTTCTGAAAAAGAACAGCATTGATATTGGATGAAAAAGGGGCAGAGATTGAAAGCGAGGCTAAAATTTACGCTAAATCTGTTGACGCTCTAGTCAAAAAAGCAATTCCGAAAAAACTAATCTTCAACAAACCGTTTTTACTGGTTTTCAAAAAAAGGGAATTTGACAAGCCGTACTTGCTCATTTGGATCCAAAATTGTGAATTAACGAAAGAAAAAGTTAACATAAGCTAAAATGCAAACAAATCGTTCCTTTTTTTGTTTCAAAGTTTCAATGAAAGTAACAGCAAAATATGGAAATTCGACCGATAAGACGATTTTGGAGTCTACTGAAAATATACAAATATGAACTGAGAAGGATTTACACTTATGCCATTTTTAATGGGTTCGTAAACTTAACCTTACCACTAGGGATTCAAGCCATCATCAACTATATTCAGATTGGTGAATTAACTTCATCCTGGATCATTTTGGTTTGTTTCGTTTTAATAGGTATTGCTTTTTCTGGAATTTTCCAAGTATTGCAATTGAGAATTGTTGAAAACATACAACAAGACCTCTTTACCCGCTCTTCGCTTGAGTTTGCCTATCGCATTCCGAAAATTACTTTCTTACAATTAGATAAAATCCACGCACCTGAGTTGGTCAACCGCTTTTTTGATACCTTAACCATTCAAAAAGGATTGCCCAAAATATTAATCGACTTTTCCTTAGCCATCTTTCAAATAGTTTTTGGATTGATATTGTTAGCGGTTTACAGCCCCTATTTCATTATACTGGGATTGTCTTTGGTTCTAATTTTATGGTTGATATTCAAGGTTACAGGTCCACAAGGTTTAACAACGAGTTTAAAAGAAAGCAAATATAAATATCAATTAGTCCATTGGTTAGAAGAAGTTGCAAGGGTTAATAGAAGTTTTAAATTGCATGCATCCAGCAAGTTTCACTTAAATAAAACAGATGAAATAGTTGAAAATTATTTAAATTCTAGAGAGAAACACTTTCAAGTTCTGATAAATCAATTTAGGCTTTTTATTGGATTCAAAGTATTTCTTGCTGCTGGTCTTTTGGTTTTAGGAGGATATTTGGTTTTTCAAGAACAAATGAATATTGGTCAATTTGTGGCAGCTGAAATCATCATCATTTTAATTATAAATTCTGTTGAAAAAGTATTGAGAATTATTGACACGATTTATGATGTTCTGACAGCTTTAGAAAAAATAGGATATGTAACTGATTTGGAGCTTGACAAAAACAACGGAACTGCTGCAATAAGCAATCCAAATGGCTTAGCAATTAAAGCAACAGATATACAGTTTGGATTCCCTGGTGAAAGAAAAAAAGTTATTGATGAATTATCATTCGAGATAAAACCAAATGAAAAAGTTTTACTAAATGGAAAATCGGGAAGTGGTAAAACACTACTGCTACAAATATTGGCTGGCATCCATCAAATAGAAGATGGTGAATTGGCTATTAATGGCATACCATTTACCAACTATCACAGAGATGAGCTGTATCAACATTTTGGAGTTTCATTTCCAACCAATCAAATATTTGAAGGAACATTAAGAGAAAATATAACTTTGGGCAGAACTGTTTCTGACAAAGAAATTCTTGAGGTTATCAAAATTTTAAATTTCAACAATTATGTCATCCATCAACCAAAAGGAATTGATAGCTTGGTCGATAGTGGAGGCAGAAGATTGCCAAGAAGCATTATTCAAAAATTACTAATTGCCAGACTGATAATTGGCAAACCCAAGTTACTTTTGATGGAAGATCCTTTGCAGTTTGTTGAAGAAGACGAAAAGAGAAGAATCATTGATTATTTAATGAGCAATGAACGCAAATGGACGGTTATTGTAATTTCCGATTTTTATTATTGGAGTGAAAAATGTACCCAGGTCTTGAACTTAAATAATACGAATTAATTATGTTGAATATTAGTAAAAATAGCATTTCTGATTCAATTAAATTAGAAGATTTCAGGTCTTTCGCTTTGCTTAGAAAAAGTCAAATACAGCCTTTGCCTTTGATAATTTTTGCAATTCTTTTGGGTGGATTAATTGTTTGTTTGTTTCTTCCCTGGACGCAAAATATAAATGCTAAAGGCTACGTCACAACTCGATCACCAGAACAAAGACCACAAGCTATACAATCTGTTATTGCTGGAAGAATAGAGAAATGGTTTGTACGTGAAGGAGACTTTGTTGAAAAAGGCGATACCATTGTTTATTTGTCTGAAGTAAAAAGTGAATACTTTGATCCCAATTTAATAGACAGAACCTCTGAACAAGTAGCGGCAAAGTCTCAGAGCGTTCAGGCGTATAATCAAAAAGTAAATGCCCTTCAAAATCAATACAATGCCCTCAAAGATGGTTTGAAATTAAAGCGGGAACAAGTCAAAAATAAAATGGAACAAACCCGCAACAAAATTAAAATTGACAGCATTGATTTAATTGCATTTAGAAGCAATTATCAAATTGCCAAAAACCAAGTCTCCCGAATTACTGAGCTTCACAACAAAGGGCTTAAATCGCTCTCAGAGCTGCAAGACAAAGAACTAAAACTCCAAGCAACCAGTGCTAAAGTTACCGTGCAAGAAAACAAATTGTTAAACCAAAAAAATGAATTACTCAACCTCAATTTAGAATTGCTTTCGGTAGAACAAAGTTATGCAGAAAAACTGGCTAAATCACAGTCAGAACAACAATCTGCCATTTCAGCCAAGTTGGAAAGTGTGGCGGAAACTTCTAAACTTCAAAACAAACTGAGCAACTACAATGAAAGACAAAAACTATACTTCTTAACAGCGCCGCAGTCTGGCTACATTACAAAAACACTAAAAAAAGGAATTGGAGAATCCGTAAAAGAAGGAACGGACATCGCCACAATTATGCCTGATATATATGATTTGGCAATAGAAATTTATCTAAAACCCCAAGACCTGCCTCTTTTAAGCATCGGCAACAATGCCCGTTTAAGATTTGACGGTTGGCCTGCCATTGTAATCAGCGGTTGGCCCGAATCCTCAACAGGAATCTTTTCAGGAGAAATTGTGGCCATTGATAGGTTTATCAGCGAAAATGGCTATTACCGTGTATTGATAAGCCCTACTGAAAATGATAAAAAATGGCCAGAAAAATTAAGGGTTGGAACGGGAACAAAA
>JAHDGP010000350.1:0-1116 GCA_020627525.1 Bacteroidota bacterium | reverse complement strand
AAAAGCATTTATTCTATTAAAAAATGTACCCATTTGGTACGAAGTGTGGAGGCAATTAAATGGATTTCCGCCCGAACATTATCAGAAAAAAGAAAAAGATAAAATCGAAATCAAACAAAAAGCACCGATAAAGTCAATAAAATAATATGAAATTTTATACAAGAAAATTAATAAAGCCTGGAGACTTAAACGCTAGAAATACGCTTTTTGGTGGAACCTTGTTGAAATGGATAGATGAGGAAGCAGGCATTTATGCAATGACAAAATTAGATTCCAAACAAGTCGTTACAAAGTACATTTCCGAAATTAACTTTATCAGCTCTGCAAAACAAGGAGATGTTATTGAAATTGGCTTAGGTTTTCAGAAAGTAGGACGAACTTCCATTAGTTTTTCTTGTGAAGTGAGAAATATTTTTTCGAAAAAAAGCATCATCCAAATAGAAAAGATTGTTTTTGTTCACGTTGACTCAGATGGCAGACCAAAGCCTCATGGAAAAAATTTAAACAACATCAATTTGTCCAAAAAATAAATAGTGAATGGGTATTAATAAAAAGGCATTTATTTTAATAATTGGATTATTTTGCGCTTTAATTGGCAATACACAGGTAGATACTTCTATTCTTTCTTATCAAGAATATTTTGAAAACATTATTCTATACCACCCCATTGCCAAAAAAGCAGATTTACAAACAAGGTTGGCAGCAGCTCAATCTTTGTCGGCCAAAGGTTTTTTGGACCCCACAATCAATTTTTCGTGGAACGAAAAAGACTTTGACGAAAAATTGTATTATAGACAGTATCAAGGAAAATTTAAAGTTCCCACGACAACTGGAATTGAAGTGGTCGGTGGATACGAAAATACAAACGGGGTTTTCCTAAACCCAGAAAACAAAACCGATCAACATGGATTGTGGTATTTGGGTCTTGAAGTCAACCTCTTACAAGGCTTGATTGTCAATGAAAGAAAAATGGCTTTGCAAAAAGCAGCAGTCTTTCAAGATATGACTGAAAATAAAAAACAACTTATTTTAAATGAATTGATTTACAATGCTTCAAAAGCTTATCTCGAATGGCAAAAATTTCATTCTTTTGGAACCGTGCTAAATGAAAATATT
>JAHDGP010000349.1 GCA_020627525.1 Bacteroidota bacterium | reverse complement strand
TGTCTTTGTTTAATCTTTTTTTTCTGTTCCAATCTGGATGGTTGAATAAACTTAAGTATGCTTCAGGGTGGGGCATTAAGCCGAATACTTGTCCTGAAGGGTCTGTCAATCCAGCACAATTTAAATCAGAGCCATTTGGATTTAACGGATAGCTATCAGTTGATTCTCCGTTTTCATTTGTATAGGATAAGCAATTGAGATTTTGTTGAATTATCTCATTTTTCAATTGCTCATTTTTAAAAATCAATTTGCCTTCACCATGTCTTACTGGAAATTCTGTTGAATCAATATTTTTTAGGAATGGTGTATTTGATTCAGGATTTGTTTTGCAGAAGACCCACCGATTTTCGAACTTAGCAGAATCGTTGTGAGTGAGTGTTGCTTCTTGTTGGAAATTTCCATTTGTATTTGGAAGTAAGCCCATTTTTACCAACATTTGAAAGCCATTGCAAATTCCTAAAACAAAGTTGCCATTGTTAATGAATTTGATTATTTCATCAAACAATGTTTTGCCTGATTTTAATTTCTTGAAACGCATTTTATTTGCCAATACTTTTCCCGAAGCTAAGTCATCGCCAAAAGAAAAACCACCTGGAAAATTTATTATGTCATAATCATGTATATTATGATTGTCAATGAGTATATCATTGAGGTGTACAATGGTTGCATTTGCACCAGCTAACTTGTAAGCTGCTGCCATTTCAACTTCACAGTTGATTCCGAATCCTGTAATGATGAGTGCCTTAACTTTATTCATATTGAAAGACCGTTTTCCCAAGCTTCAAGTAATAAGTTTTGTTCAATATTGATGATGCTTTTTCCTTTTGCTTTTATGTTTATCATTGGTTCTTTTGTCACAACTCCTAAAAAGGTAAATCTTTCTGAAAAGTGCTTTTCAAATGCCTTTTTATTTATAGGTTTTATTGAAACTACAAAGCGAGAATGTGATTCTGAGAATAGAATTACAGGCAACGAATTATTGAAATTATCAATAGAAATATTTACTCCAAAATTCTGTGCAAATGTTGATTCAACTAGAGCAATTGTCAATCCTCCATCGGACAAATCGTGGCTGGATTCAATTAAGTTAAGTTTGTTGGCTTGGGCAATTTTTAAATACAAGTCTTTAGCTTTTTCTTTGCGAACCTTTGGAACATTGTTTCCGATTGCATCAAAGAGTTGATAAAATTCAGAAGCTCCCAATTCATCATAAGTTTCTCCTAATTGATAAATTAAGTCGCCTTCCATTTTAAAATCTGAACTGATAATGTTTTTAATATTATCAATTTTTGCCGTCATTGAATACAAAATTGTAGGAGGAACAGATATTTTAACACCTTCTCTTTTGAAATCATTTTTCATACTGTCCTTACCCGAAGTCATTGGTATGTCATAGAACGTTGACATATCGTAAAGGGCTTCACACATTTGCACGAGCTTCGCCAATTTCTGTTTGCCATCTTTGTTGTGCTTTGGATGGTATTCAGAATCTGGAACACAGAAGTTATCATTTACAGACCAAAAAACTTCATCATTTTCTGAAAGATTTGGTAATTGACCACCAATTGAAATGATTTGTCTTATCGCTTCGTCGAAGGCTCCTGCTGACATTTCATAAGGGTCAATATCTCCGTAGCGTGGTATAATTCCATTGGAAACAGCAATGCCTTCATAGCTCTCGAAATCTATTCGCATAACTGCAGCATCTTGTGGAGCTTTGCCAGATTTTCCCATTAAAGACTTTAATACTGTTTTGCCTTTTACTTCGTGGTCAAACTGTCTAATTATTTTTTCTCTTGAACAAATATTCAAGCTAGACATTAATTTTATTAGAATGTCATTGTAATTTAAATCAGTTGGAATAATTGGTTCTTTGTGATAAGGAGTAGACCATTCAGCGATCATTTCTTTTTGAGGATCGCCTTCATGAAGAAATTCCATATCTAAAGAAGCAACTAAGTCTTTTTTGTAGTATATATTTAATTCACCAGAATCAGTAAAAATACCAATTTCTGTCAGTTCTACTTCCATTTTTTTGGCAAGTAAATGCAATGCTTTAAGTTTGTCTTTTTCAATTACCAAAGACATTCTTTCTTGTGATTCCGAAACAAATATTTCCCAAGGTTTTAGTCCAGAATATTTAAGTGGTACCTTTTCAAGGTAAACATCTGCGCCACCAGAAATGGTTGCCAGCTCTCCAATAGAAGAGGATAGACCACCTGCTCCATTATCAGTGCTACACTTTATCAAACCTTTTTCGCAGGCAATGATTAGAAAATCGGCAGCCATTTTTTGAGTTATAGGACTTCCGATTTGGACGGCAGAATGAGGTGAGTGTTCGTCAATTTCGACGGAGGAGAAAGTGGCTCCGTGGATTCCATCTTTACCAACACGTCCGCCAAGCATTAAAATTAAATCACCAGCCACTATTGGTTTTAGCCAAGTATCTTTGGCTTGATACTTATAGGGCATAATGCCACCTGTTCCACAATAGACCAAAGGCTTGCCGGAGTATCGTTCATCAAAAACAATTGAACCGTTCACTGTGGGGATACCAGACTTGTTTCCACCATCTTCAATACCGTGGCGGACTCCTTCTAAAATTTGCGAAGGATGCATTTGTCCTTTTAAAAGAGGTTTGCTGTAATTAGGTGGTCCAAAGCACAGAACGTTTGTATTGAAAAGCAGTCTTGCGCCCCCGATTCCTGTTCCTAGTGGATCTCGATTGTTTCCAAGAATCCCTGTTATTGCTCCCCCGTATGGATCTAGGGCGGAAGGAGAATTGTGTGTTTCGACTTTCCATACAAATAAATATTTAGAATTAATTTTTACAACGCCAGCATTGTCCGAAAAAATCGTTACCAGCCAGTCATTGTTTTTCTTTTTTAGATTTTCTTTTACTTTTAATGTTGCGTTTCTGATGTATGTTTTGAAAAGCGAATTTATGGTTTTCGATTCTCCTGTTTCTTTGTTGGTGTATTCTATTTTTGCATTAAACTCTTTATGCTTGCAATGTTCTGACCAAGTTTGTGCCAGTACTTCAAGCTCGCAATCGGTGGGTAATTGAGGGAGTCCTTTCTTTTTTCTTTTTGCGATTACCTTGGGATTATTATAATAATTTTTAATGGTTTGCATTTCAATTAAACTGAGTGCTAATACCATTTTTTTTGAAAGCTGAACAAGCGCTTCATCAGAAATATTTAAATCAATCGTGTTTACAGTTTCCTCTGTTTCCAATTTTACTTTTGGAAAATAAAGCTGTTGATTTTTTTCTTTTAATTCATCTGCGTTTCCGTAGGTTATTTTATTAATAAGTGGATTGCCTAATAAATTTTCACCAATGTATTTTAATTCTTTTTCTGATAATTCATTTTCAAAAAAATAAATTTCCTGGGAAAATATGGATTGGGTGTTTAAATCAATGTTTACATTTAAAAAATCTGCTAATATATTTTGTGCTGAAATGCCCTCATCATCAGTTACGCCTGGTAGTTTTGCTATTGCAATAAATGAATGACAATTGGGCGGAACTTCTATTTTGTTTAAATAAAAGTTTTCAATTATTGGATCTGCAATACAAAGGTATCCATAATCAAAAAGATCATTTGGTCGGATTTCTAAATTGAGGGTAAAGAACTTTGAAAATTTGACTGCTCCACAATTTTTCTTGATACGACTACTTACAAGCTGCTCGGTTTTTACTCCTTTTGCATCTGTGACATCAGGTTTTAATAGCAGTTGGATGGTCGTTTGTTTGCTCATTTTAGTTTATTGTAATTTTTTGAGTGCTGTTGGTTTTTCCTGCAACTTGACATTTGTAACTCTTTTTTGAAGCAGTATTTAATATTTTATCTACATCCTCTTTGTTACATATTATTAGCATTCCATTTCCCATATTCCAGTATGTATATGCTAGCTCTTTGCTCAATTTGTGCATTTGCATCAATTGGGTCATTGCCTTGTGAGGTGGAAACAAATTTGTCAAATTTGCACCAAGTTTGTTTTTTTTGAGGACTCTGTTTAAATTGTCTTTTATTCCACCACCAGTAATGTGACATATCCCATTTGGAATTATATTTTCAGAAATTAGCTGGGTAATTAGTGGACTATAAATCAAAGATGGCATCAAAGTAATTTCTCCCCAGGTTTGCTTTTCTGAATATTTTTCTAAATGCCAATCTGCTCCGAATTTATTAAACAATATTTTTCTAATGATAGAAAAACCATTGCTTCTAAAGCCATTGCTTTGTAAAGTTAGGATAACATCGTTTTCAGAAATGTTTGAGGCGTCAATTGGTTTTGTAAGATTGTCAGGAAGCGTTCCTATTGCTGTTGAGCACCAGTTAAAGTGCATATTTTTTCCGTATCCACCAATACGGTTTCCCAGCTCTGCAATCTCTCCACCAGAGATAGTTATATTTGAATATTTACAAGCATCGTGTAAACCTCTCATTAATTGATCAATAATTTTATGATCAAGTACGTTGACATCAATAATATTTGAAACATTTGTTGGTTCAAATCCAGCCGTAGCAAGATCATCAGCTACCATTGCAACAAGGTCGTAGCCTAGCGTATCGTAAATTCCTGTTCTTTCTGCTATTTCTATTTTGGTACCAATACCGTCTGAGGCGATTCCTATTTTTTCATTTCCAAAAACGAGAAGGTTGGAGAATGAGCCGTCTAATCCTTTGGCCGGTTGTCCTTTCCGACTTTCCCTAAATGAATAAGTTTTTTTAGCCCAGTTGAAAGCTGTTTGTGAACAAGTGTTACCAAGTTCGATATCCAAACCGCTTTTGTTTGTATCAGACATATTGATCTTTAGATCGGTGCTTGAAAGTACAAATTTAGGTTTTAATTTTTTATGATTTTTATTTTATTGATAAGTTTACAAAAATTTAATATT
>JAHDGP010000348.1 GCA_020627525.1 Bacteroidota bacterium | reverse complement strand
ATTCATTAGAAAGAAATCTAGTACAATATTTTTTTCTTAAGAACACGACAAAAACCGTTCAAAATAACCATCTTTGCATTACAATAAAACGAATTTTAACATGCAAATCTCTGGAAACTTAGTCGACATAAAAAACAAATCTATTTATCCTGTAAGGTCTCTATTGAAGATGGCAAAATTGCAAGTATTGAAAAAACAGAAGAGGCTGTAACCAACCAATACTTGATGCCTGGTTTTGTGGATGCGCACGTACACATAGAAAGCTCTATGTTGGTTCCTACAGAATTTGCGAGAATGGCTGTTGTTCATGGAACGGTTGCAACGGTTTCTGATCCTCACGAAATTGGAAATGTACTAGGAATTAAAGGTGTTGATTTTATGATTGAAAACGGTAAAAAATGCCCTTTCAAATTTTACTTTGGTGCGCCTTCATGCGTTCCTGCAACTACTTTTGAAACAGCAGGAGCGACCATTGATGTTGCTGATGTCGATTACCTTTTACAAAAACCAGAAGTTAAATACTTAGCAGAAATGATGAATTGGCCTGGTGTTTTGTACAATGACAAGGTTGTTTATGACAAAATAGCTTTGGCAAAAAAATACAACAAGCCTGTTGACGGTCACGCACCAGGCTTGAAAGGCGAACAAGCCATCACATATATAAATGCAGGAATTTCTACTGACCACGAATGCTTTACTGCCGAAGAGGCATTGGACAAGCTTAAGGGAGGAATGAAAATTTTGATTCGTGAAGGCAGTGCAGCAAAAAACTTTGAGGCTTTGATTCCGTTGATGAATGATCATTATGAAAAAATGATGTACTGCTCTGATGACAAACATCCTGATAGTTTGATGGATGGTCATATCAACGAATTGATAAAACGTTCTTTGGCTAAAGGCATTGATCTCTTTAAAATTTTACAAGCGGCTTGCATCAATCCTGTAGAACATTATGACTTAGAAGTGGGGCTCTTGCGTGAAGGAGATTCTGCTGATTTTGTAGTTGTAGATGATCTTGAAAAATTCAATATTACCCAAACTTATATTGACGGAACGCTTGTTGCTGAAAATGGCGAATCAAAATTATCACATCAAACTTGTGAGCATTTAAATTATTTCAATGTTAAAGAAAAGAGTGTTGAAGACTTTCTGGTAAAAGAAAGCGGCGAAGAAATTTCTGTTATTGAAGCGATAGACGGAGAGTTGATTACAAACAAACTCATTTTAAAAGCCAAAATTGAAAATGGTTATGTTGTTTCCGATTTAGAAAATGACGTATTAAAAATAGCTGTCGTCAATCGTTATAGTGAAGCCAAAGTTGCTACTGCATTTATTAAAAATTTCGGATTGACCAAAGGTGCCATTGCTTCGTCAGTTGCGCACGATTCGCACAACATTGTTGTTATTGGAGTGGATGATGAATCTATGTGCAAAGCTGTTAATTTATTGATAAAAGAAAAAGGTGGCATTGTCGCAGCGGATAGTGAAAAGCATAAGCTAATACCACTGCCCGTTGCAGGACTAATGACAGATCAGGACGGATATAAAGTAGCTAAAGATTATATTGAAATTGACCACATTGTTAAAGAGTATATGGGTAGCACTTTGATCTCTCCATTTATGTCTCTTTCATTTATGGCACTATTGGTTATTCCTTCTTTGAAGCTTAGTGACCTTGGTTTGTTTGATGGAGATAAGTTTGAGTTTGTTTAAGCACTTAACTACTTATGTCTAAATGCTTAATTACTTATTCGTTAATTATAAAACCAAAATTATCATTGATAGTAGAATAAAAGGCTGGCAATGAAGTTTGTGAGTTATCTAAAAGGCTTTTAACAAATTGCTTTTCTTCTTCTACTGTTAATCCGTCAAGTTGATTTTGAATTTCTACAATAGCATCAATTCGATAGTTTATGAGTCGCTTACTCTGTAAATTTATTCGCTTAATTGTGTATTGAACCTTAGAAATTTCTTGAGGGTTTGCACTACTAGGTTTCACATTCCCCATATCATCATACCTAAAAAGGTTAGCTATTTTTTTCATAGGATTGAGCAACAGATCATAGTTCACTTCTTTGTTACCATGATAGGATTGAGATTTTTTGTGTCCACAACTGATGTTTTTCTTTCGTTTTCTTTTAGTGCTTGAAGGTTCTGGTTTAAACTTGGGGTTTCGTTCTCCTTCACAAGATAAAATCAAGTTGTTTTTATAGTCATATATCTGATTGGGGAAATCTTCTTGTTCAAAAAAGTGCTCAACATGATTGTTATTTGAGTCGATGTTGCATTCACAGTAGCAACAAATATACTTTTGCGATTTGAGGAGTTTTCCAGTAATCTCTTCCCTTTGATTATCTGTCAATCGCCAGTTGGGAATTGTTTTTCCGCTATCAATATTTTGTTGTTTTTTATCAAGATATTTTTGCACTGACGAATCCAGTGAATGCTTTACAATATGCCTCATTTCCCAACTGCCTTAAAACGTCTAATACTCAAATCAATGCGCTTTCTTTCTTCGGAGTTGGCATCTAACTTTTCAAGTTCTTGCCACAGTTCTTGCCCTCTTGTATTTTCATGTTTGCCTTCACTAATCAGAGCGAGGTATTCATTGGTCATTCCGTTTACGTAAGTATCGCGATAACTACTTTCCATAATTTCAGACAAAACGTATGGGATGGAATGCCCTTTGGAATACTTAGGTTGATAGACATTTATCTTTTCATTTTCCGCCTTCAATAAAAATACACATTCTGCCTTTGTTGCTCCGATCACATGTGGGGAGTGCGTTGCTAAAATCAACTGATTGTTTTTTCCAATATTTCCATAAAATTTCAAAACCTGGCTTTGCCATGTTGGATGTAAAGAGTCTTCAGGTTCATCTATCATAACAATGGAGTTATTGACATTTAAACGCTTCAACATAAAGCCCATAAAATAAAGCAATTTTTCTCCAGTTGATAAATCTTCAAAAACAATTTGTTTTGCATTTGCACTCTCAAAAATTAAATTATCATCATCAATATCTACAAAGTTGCTGTTCCTGATTATCCCTTTAAAAACTTGATTGATTTCGTTTATTTCATTGGTAATAACTTCCTTAGGAGGTAGATTTTTATTTTTAAAAACTTTATTCTTTATAGGTTTTAAGATGAGTTTTTTCATTTCATCTTCATCATTAATAAATGAAATCTTTTTTACTTTATTGTTTCGTTTATTTTTGATTCTATTACTTGCCTTATCAAAAGATTGGCTATAAATTATTTGAGCATTTGTTGCTGAAGACATTGGGTCCAGACCTTCCTTTATAACTAAATTACTCAATTGTTTAATTATTGATAACTTGGATACATTTATTGATAAATTATTATTGTTAAATACACATTTATTTTTATCAAACCATTCACTGTTATTTAAATAAATAGAATTTGCCACCTCGCTATTTACAAATTCAAGTTCCATTTCTAATTCAAAATCCTTAGAAACATTTTTAATATTCCCATCAGAAAAATCTTTTAAAAATTCCAAAATAGTTGTTTTGCCTGTACCGTTTAATCCAGCTAGAACAACCTCATTTAAAGTCTCTCCATTTTCATCAGTAAAATCTAAAAAAAGATCATCAAAAACTTTATAATTTTTAAGGTGAAGCCTTCTGATTTTCATTATGCAAATTTTAATTACTGTAAAGTTACGAAATGTATTTTATACCATTATCAATATAAAAAAAGCGACAACCTTTCGGTTGACGCTTCTTACACACATATTATTTCTTATTAGCCAAACCTACAAGGTTTTAAAATTAAAACCTGCTGAGTTTCAAACTTTCTAATAAGTTGAAACCTTGTAGGTTTTGGAAAGTAAAAAAGCGACACCTTTCGGTTGCCGCTTCTTACACACATATTATTTCTTATTGGTTTTATTTAAGTTCTTTTGTTCTTAGAAGTTTGTTCTAGCTGGGATCAACAACTCATCGCTGTATTGACCTGGTTGGTAGTTTGTGCATAAGTCACTTAACATTCTTTCGATTGCTTTTACTGGCATTGCTGTTGGCTCACCTGCTATTGCTGCATCACACATATCTAAAAATCTTGTTACAGACGTTCCAGCAAACAAGCCTGATTTGATTAAGCAATCTGCCATTGTGTGATTGGAGTTCGCAAAGTTTTCATTGGCTTTATCCATTTCTAGTGAAATTTTTAAGCTCAATACTCTCGCTGCGAAAGTGCTTCGCATTTCTCTTGAAGTTGGGTCAATCATTGTTGTTGGGATTGATTTCAATGATCCGAAAGATGGTAAAAAGTTGGTGATTGCTTCTGCACTTGTGAATACCAATACATTTTCATTTTTTCCGATTGTTACACCTTCTGGAAATACTTGATCAAAACATCCATACAATTGAGCTGCACAATTGCCGCCTCTTGGTCTTGCTCCTAAAGCTCCTGAAGATTCTATTCTGAAATCGTTGTCTGTATTAACACTTAATTGAGTGGTGAAAGAATCTTCTACATCATCATTCATAAAGAAATCTTGAGCCTTTACATTTAAAGTGAAAATAGAAAGTGTTGCAAAAATTAAAGCGATGATTGTAAAAAGATTTTTCATTTGTATCAGATGTTGTTGTTATTGTATTCTGTTTATCTGGGGAGAAAAATCTGAGGAGATCGTTGTTGTTGTTTGACTAGATAGGTGCAAAACAGGTGCCAAAAGAAGAAACTGTTGACGAATAAACAGATTTGTGCATCATATTACATTATAAATAACTGTAATATAATAGATTAGCTACAAAAGAAAATTTTGAAAAAAAATAAAGAGAAAGGCTGAAAAGGAAAAGAGTAAAAATTACGTATGGAAAATTCGTGGAATGTGTACAGATGTGTAGGAAAATGAATACAATAACAACAACTAATGTATTATACGCCGTTGTTATGTGTTGGTTTCAA
>JAHDGP010000012.1 GCA_020627525.1 Bacteroidota bacterium | reverse complement strand
ACACCTATCCCTTTCGTTTTGATGTTACCTGACAAGATTAACCCGCCTTTAACGGAAAAAAACCTGTATTGCAGGTAAATTGCGATTACGAAGAACCACTTAAAGATATTGCCATGAAAAAATTCCTTTTCACCCTTTTGCCCCTGTTCCTTTTGGTTGTGGGAGTACAAGCCCAAAAGGAAGCCCTTCCTTTGAAGGATAGCGGCGACGATGATATTTTCCAAGTAAAAATAGGAGACGAATGGATGTATGCCATTGTTACCGACGGTGATACGCTTTACATGGCGGACTTGGACGGTACCTCGGTTACAATGCCTCGTGAGTTCGAGAATTTGGACGAGAAGCGTTATTACTACAAAATAAAGCGCTCCGCGGAAAAGGTGTATCCTTATGCGGTTACCGCCATTACTTTATATAATGAAACCCTAGAGGAAATCGAAGGCAAGAAAAAGCGGCAGCGTAAGAAAATCACCAAAAAGAAGGGGAAGCAACTCAAGGAGGATTTTGAAGCGCCCTTGAAAAAATTGACCAAAACCCAAGGAAGGGTTCTCATCGCAATGATTGAAAGGGAGCTTGACGTTTCCTTCTTCGATGTACTGAAGGAACTTCGTGGTGGCATGGCCGCTTCATATTGGAATACCCTAGGAAAAATGTACGGGTATAAACTCAAGGAAAAATACGATCCCGAAGACGATCCCATCATGGAGGCAGTCCTTTCGGATTATGATATCAACTAAGGGAAAAATTGGAAACCACCTCAACAGCCAAAAACATTATAGGAAAAATAATCGGGGCGATGCTTTTGCTCGCCCTGCTTTTCTTTTGTTACCTCATGGTACAAATCACCTTGCCCTACCTACTACCGCCTTTTCCTACCAATATTGATTTTCTACTGACCAAACAGGATAAGATTGATATTGATTATTGGATGGTGGCGTTTTACGTTCATATCTCATCCAGCTTCTTTGTCTTACTGAGTGGTGCTACGCAATTTTCGAAATACCTTTTAAAAAAACACCCTATTATTCACCGGAATATCGGTAAGGTATATGTGGCTTTGATTCTTTTTGTTTCCGCGCCATCGGGGTTAATTATGGCTTTTCATTCCAATGGCGGAATTCCGGGAAAAACCGGATTTATAGTACTTGCTTTGCTTTGGTGGATTTTTACTTTTTTAGCTTACAAAACCATTCGTAATAAAAACGTTTTGGCGCACGGAAAATGGATGTTCCGTAGTTATGCCGTAACGCTCTCAGCTATTACTTTGCGCGCTATTTCTTTTTCCGCCGGGCTTCTTATGATTCCGGTTCGGTACGAGGATATTTATGTTTTTTCCGCTTGGGGAAGTTGGGGTTTTAATTTAATTATCGCGGAGATTTTGATTTTACTTGGGGCGGTGAATTATTATATAAAGTCAGGTCAGAAAAATTTGACGTCAGGTCAGAATACCTGACATGGGGGGGGGCTATTTCATATTTATATAAAAACACCCTTTCTCTCAAAAGGTTATTTTAATAATAAGAGAGCCACTGATAAAGTGTTTGTCCAAAACCCTTTGGTGACCGACTTTGGAGATATTGTTTACAAAACAGGAGATTTTGGTAAATACAGTCCCGATGGATTTATAGAGTTTATTGGAAGAAATGATAGTTTGATCAAATTGAACGGTGTAAGAATTGACCTAAATGAAATTTCCAATGCTGTAAAAGATTTTAAAGCGATTTTAGAGGTTAAGTGTGTTTTGATAAATCGAAATGATTTAAATGCATTTATTGCTTGTTTTTATGTGTCAAATGTAAACTTGGAACAAGACTTACAAAGTTTTGGTGCCAAATGTTTCTCAAGTTACGAAACTCCCAAGTTATATATACGACTTGATTCATTGCCATTGAACTCAAACGGAAAAGTTGATACTCAAAAGTTGATTTCTATCGCAAAACAGAACGGAGCAGTTGAAAGGCAAATAGTCAAGGCATCAAATCAACTAGAAGCGGAAATTTTAGATATTTGGAGAACAAAACTTTCAATTGACTCGGAAATAGGTGTAACCGATAACTTCTTTTTACTTGGAGGAAACAGTCTGAAGGCGATAATGCTTCGAAGCGAGATATTTAAACTATATGGGATAAAGTTGAATTTGAAAGATTTATTTACAAATCCTACTGTTAAAGGAATTTCTGAATTAGTAAAGAATGGCAAGAAAGAACAGTTTTTTAATATTAAAAGAATCGAAAACAAGCAAAACTATAGCCTGTCTTCATCTCAGAAGCGTTTATGGATTTTAGATCAATACGAACTTGCAAGTACCGCCTACAATATTCCTGTTATTCTCGGATTGAGGGGAAAGGTTGATATTGACCCTATTGAAAAATCAATTTGGAGTTTAATAAAAAGACACGAATCTCTACGCACTATTTTTAAAGAAGACGAATCAGGGCAAATTAAGCAATGGATTCTACCAGACAATGAACTGAGATTTAGGCTGGAATACATCGACTCTTCGACTGATGGCGCAGATAAAATTCAAGATAAAGTTGAAAAACTAAGTAATGTCAAATTTAGTTTAGAAAATGGTCCATTAATAAGAACAGTATTGATAAAAAAATCACCGGAGGAATACTTGTTGGTTTTGGTTGTTCATCACATTGTGAGTGACGGATGGAGTATGAATGTAATGTTGAAAGACTTTGTAGCATTCTATAATCATTATGTTTCCAACTCAGATCTGGAGCTTCCGAATTTAAATTTACAATACAGAGATTATGCTTGCTGGCAACAAGAAAATTTAAACAGTGATCATTTTCAAGCGCACAAAAACTATTGGTTAGATAAACTCAATGGTGAATTACAAACTTTAGATTTTCCTACAGACTTTGTAAGACCCATAATTCAAACTTTTGACGGAGCACAGGTTTTAGATGTTTTTGATGAAGACACCACAGCCAAGATTAATAAATTGGCTCAGCAGATGGATGTGACATTGTTTATGGTCTTTTTTGGATTGGTAAATATTTTGCTAAACAAATACACTTCACAAACTGATATAATTTTGGGAACTCCCGTGGCGGGTAGAAATCACACAGATTTATTTGATCAAGTTGGATTTTATGTCAATACGCTTGCTCTCCGAAATCAGTTGGATGTTGAACAATGTTTTGTTGATTTTTTAAGTCAAGTAAAAGAAAATACGTTAAAATCATTTGAGCATGAAGATTACCCGTTTGATGAACTATTGACAGACCTTGACTTGAAAAAAGATATTTCAAGAAACCCTCTTTTCGATGTTTTGATTGCATTACAAAATGTTGAAGATTTATCTGGAAAAATTGAATTAAACAACATTGCTCTTTTCGAGTACAATAGTCCCAATAAAGCAGTTAGTAAATTTGATTTTGCTTTTAATTTTATCGAATCTGGAAATACAATCAATCTGGAATTGGATTACAATACGAAACTTTTCAAAGCGGAAACGATGAAAAGGTTGGTAGTTCATTTAAAACAAATAATTGATCAGGTTTTGTTAAATCCAGCAATTAAAATTAATAAAATCAATATAGTAGATTCTGTAGAATCAAACCAACTACTAAATACATTTAATAGTGATATTAATGCATTTCCAAGAAATAAGACCATTATAGATTTATTTGAAAATCAGGTTTTATTACATCCCAATAACATTGCTCTAGTAAACAATAATGTAGAACTGAGTTATGATCAGTTGAATGAAAAGGTCAATCAAATGACTCATTATTTACTTTCTAATTTTGACTTAAGACCCAATCAATTGATAGGAATTAAACTGGATAGAAATGAGTGGATTTTAATTGCAATTTTAGCAGTGCTTAAAAGTGGTTCTGCTTATGTCACCATCGACACACAATACCCAGAAGAAAGAATCAATTACATTATTAATGACAGTGATTGTAAAATTATTATTGATAAACATTTCTTAGACGATTTCAGAAAGGAAATAGAAACATATCCTAAAAGTAATCCTGCAATTGATTTTGATTCCAACAGTCTTGCCTATGTTATTTATACTTCTGGTTCAACTGGCAAACCCAAAGGAGTAATGATCAAGCATGCTTCATTGGTTGACCTTTCACTGTGGCAAAAGGACTATTTTGATTTGGATTCAATAGAGACAGTATCTCAAACAGGTTCATACAGTTTTGATATTACAGTTGGTGAAATGGTTATGGCATTTACCAATGGAAAAAAATTGGTGATGATCCCCAATCAAGAGTTGATAAATATAGTAGAAGTCATTAACAAATATAAAATTGATGTTATTGTAACGGTTCCGTCAATTTTAAAAGAAGTGAATCCAACTAAACTAATTCACAAACCAATTATAATTTCTGTTGGAGAAAAATGCCATGTTAATTTAAAAGAGCAATGGGAAAAATATTCTTATTTCTATAATGGCTATGGACCAACAGAATATACAGTTTATTCGCATTGTTGGTCTGCTAAAGAAAACATAAATCAACCTTCTGTTCCTATCGGTAAGTCCAGAACTAATTTGAAGAGTTATATCCTGAATACAGATTTAAACTTATTACCTGTTGGATTAAACGGTGAATTATATTTAAGTGGACCAGGTATTTCTATGGGATATTGGAAAAATAAAGAACTAAGCTTTAAAAGTTTTAAGCCCAATAAATTTTACATAGATGAATTGTTTGAAGAGTTACCTATCGCTTCAAGTTTTGATATTGAAGATGATGAACAATTTGAGGAAGAGACATTTGAAAACATAGATAATGTATTGGATATTTCTAAAATGTCTGTATCGGATGTAAATGCATTGTTGAGAGAAGAGTTTGATGGCGAAATACTAAGTGATGCTTTACACATTATTAATGAAAATAAAAACGATAATGCATTTATCTCTGCATTTTTACGATATTATCTAGAAGGTAAGTATGACAACTATAAAACTTCAGGGCTTGGTTCTATCATATTTTCCACATTTATTGCAGAGGAAGTAAACAAAGATGATTTTGGAATTGACTTTGGTTGTGGCAGTGGCGATTTGCTGCAATGTTTGTTTAAAAACGGCTACAAGAATATTCTAGGGCTTGATATGAATCCATATTTTATTAAGTCTCTTTGCGAAAAAGACATTGATGCAAAGGTTTGTAAAATAGATTCGCCTATTGAAGACCTTTTGTCAAAACTCAATTTTGAAAACAGACTGGCAGATTATGTCATTAGCACATTGACATTAGACAGAGTTCAGAATCCGAAGCAGTTAATCAAGAATATGGTAACGGTTTTGAAAGAGAATGGAGTCTTTATTTTAGGTACATTATTGCCAGTTGTTGAATTTGAAGATGGAGTAAATAGAAATGAATTTTCCTATACCAACTTCCAAAACAAAATTACTCCAGGAGCAAAAACCGAAGAGGATAAATACTATATACTCGCTGAGTTGATAAACAACAACCTTTCTAATATCAATACTTTTGTTGTTAACATCAAAGTGAGAAGTAAGAATGGAATTCAAGTCTATGACCTCCATGTTTTTACTGGATTTAAAAATGAAAACATATCAAACGAGATAAAGGATTATACACTGATGTATAAAACTGGAGACGTTTGTAAATGGCTGCCAGATGGAAACATAAACTTCGTTGGCAGAGTGGATGAACAAGTTAAATTGAATGGAATTAGAATTGAATTGGGAGAAATTGAAAATACTTTAACCCAAAATTCAAATATTGATGAGGCTGTTGTTATAAAGAAATACAAAAAATCAAAGGAGGCATTGTTTGCATTTATAACCTTGAATAGTAAAGTGTCTGCTATGGATATTAAATCTGCAATTAAAAAACAACTGCCAAATTATATGGTACCTGCTGATTTTATTATTCTGGATAAACTTCCACTAAATTCTAATGGTAAAATTGATAGAAATGCTTTAAATGAAATTCTGGATTCACGCAAAGAACAAGTTTTTACAGACTATCTGCCTCCTGAAAGTGAATTGGAAAAAGAACTAGTGGGTTTATACAGTGAGGTGTTAAACATTGAGACAGAGAAAATCGGTTTGAATGATGACTTTTTTGAGTTGGGTGGAAATAGTATAAAGGCATTGGTGCTTATCAATAAAATACATGAAAAATATGAGTTAAAGATTTCTTTAGGCGATGTTTTAATTGAACCAAATATTAAAGTTATTAGCGAATTGATAGAAAATTTTAAATGGAACAATTTCATTGATGAAAAGGAACCAGAAAATTACAATGAAATTTCAATATAATACAATGAGAGAATTACTAACAAAACTTAGAAAGAACGGAATTAAAGTTGAGTCTGATAATGAAGATTTGAAAATTAAATTTTTAGATAATCAGATTGATGAAGATCTCCTAAATGAAATTAAATCAAATAAGAGCCAACTTGTCGATTATTTAAAATCCGTAAATGAAAGTCGTTATACTGTTATAAAAAAAGCAGACGAAAGACCCACATATCCTGTGTCATCTTCGCAAAAAGATCTATGGATTTTATGTCAGAACCAAAAAAGTAATATAGCTTACAACATTTTCAGTGCCTTCACAATTAAAGGGCAAATAAGCTTGGAAGTTTTAAAAAAGACCATTGCAGTTTTGGTTGACCGACATGAGAGTTTGAGAACGGTATTTATAAAACATAAAGAGAATACGGTTGAGCAAGTTGTTCTAAGCGACTTAAATGTTCCAGATATACTTGAATTTACAGATTTTAGAAATAGTAAAGGTGAGGTCGACTCTTTTCTTTTGAATAAGAAAAAAGAACCTTTTTCATTTGAAACAGGACCCTTGTTTAAACTGTATTTACTTCAGACAGGTGCGGATGAATATATTTTAGCTTATTGTATGCACCACATTATTTCGGACGCTTGGTCGATGCAAATTCTGTTTCGAGAACTTTTAACCATTTACAACAGTATTGAAAATGAGCAGGATATTAAACTGGAACCATTAGAAATACAATACAAAGATTTTGCAGTTTGGCAGGATAATCAAATTAAAAGTAATTCATTTAAAGAGCATAGTGAATTTTGGGGAAATCTGCTCTCTGGCGAGTTGCCAGTTTTAAATATTGAAGGATTTAAGTGCAGACCAAAACAAAAAACTTATGCTGGAGATGTTAGTAAATCTGTTATCAATAAAACAACTTTAAAAGAATTTGAAGATTTTTGTAAGGATAACAATGCAACATTGTATATGGGAATTGTAGCAGTAACTTCCATACTGCTTCATAAATATTCTGGGCAATCAGAATTTATATTTAGTTCTCCAGTTACTGGGCGAAACCATGTTAGTTTGACCAATCAAATTGGATATTTTACAAACCCTCTTCCAATCAAAATAAGTATTGATCCTTTTTTATCAGGAAAGGAAATGATTAGTTATTGTCGAAACTTAGTTCTTGATATATTTAAGTACCAAGATTATCCCTATGCTCATATTGTAAAAGATATTGAAATTAAGAGAGACAGTAGTAGATCGTCATTGTTTGATATTGACTTAACATTCAATAATGAAGACGCAGCATTTAAGAATGATTTGACAGCATTTGAAAACTTAGTGAATTTCAAAATAGAAGAATATGAACTAAAGGAAGACGCTACTATTTTGGATATCCTATTTTACTTTGCAAGAAACAATGATGAACTTAATTTATTTATAAAATACAATACTGATATTTATGACGATGTATTCATATCACAACTGAATAAACAATTTAATAGTATATTAAAAGCAATTGTAAATTCTCCCGACACTGCTATTCAAGAGTTGGATTATATTGAAACTTTAGATCTAAGTATTTCAGAGGGTGAAGTATATAGTTATGAACACAAAGAATCTTCTTTGATTGGAGCGTTTCGTCAAATAGCCAAAAAATTTCCGAATGAAATTGCTTTGGTTGATGGCGCAACAGAATATTCTTATAAAGATTTAGATACAGTTACAGACAAATTAGCTGTAAAACTGATTACGGAGCATAACATAACAAAGGATGATATTGTTGGAGTTCTCCTTGATAGAAGTGATAAGTATATTATAACGATATTGGCGATTTTAAAAGCAAATGGTGCCTTTCTGCCTTTAGATCCCAGTAATCCCTTCGACTTCAATAAGCAAATATTTTCTTCTGTAAACAGTAAATTACTAATAACAAATTTGGAGCAAATCATTGATGCTTCTGAAATATCTAAATCTGTCTGCGCTATTGATGTTACACTGCAAGAACTGGAAGATGTTGAGGAGGTTGGAACAAAGCTTGATTTTTCTGTAGACGGTTTGGCATATGTGATTTTTACTTCAGGCAGTACGGGAAAACCAAAAGGTGTTCCGATTAAACATAAATCTATTTGCAATACTATTTATAGTAAAATCGACTTTTTTGAACTCAATCCTCTTGATAGTGGAACTGCATTTTCTTCTATATCCTTTGATGCTTCTGTCTGGGATATATTCACAATAATTTTGAGCGGAGGAGCTTTGCATATCATTCCTAATAAAGTTAAAAGAGATATAAATGCATTTGAAAAGTATTTGATAGATAATAAAATTACCTTCTCTACTTTAACGCCCTCTTATTTGACAGAATTGGATTCAAATAGTTTGGTTGGGCTTCGAAATCTTGTTTCTGCTGGAGAAGCCTTGACACACAAAATCGTTGATAAATTTAAAGATTTACCGATAAACTTCTACAATGCATATGGTCCCACAGAAACCAGTATTTGTTCAAACATTAAATTAGTAGAAGACAGTTTTGAAGACTTGAGTGGAATTCCAATAGGAACTGCTCTTAGAAATACAAATGTATTTTTGGTAAATGAACATGAAGAAATTGTTCCCAAAGGTGTTATCGGTGAAATGTGTATTAGTGGAGTAGGCGTAGCAGAGGGTTATATTGACAATCTGGCTTTGACAAATGAGCAATTTGTTTTAAATGAAAAAACAAATACTCGCTATTATAAAACAGGTGATTTAGCTAAAATGCTTCCAAATGGTGATGTGTTATTTTTAGGAAGAAATGACAATCAGTTAAAAATTCGTGGACACAGAGTTGAGCTGGAATTTATAGAAAATGCTTTAAATGCACATCCAAATATTGATGAGGCCGTTGTGATAGTCAAGAAAGATTCTTCGGGTCATTTCATTGTAGCATTTGTTAAAGTGTCAACAAAATTTGATGAAATGGAGGTCAGGAATTTCCTAGCAGATTCCATTCCAAACTATATGTTGCCAAAAAGAATTCTTTCTTTAGATAAATTTCCATTGACAACAAATCTAAAAATTGATTTAAAAAAATTAAAAGAAATTGAAATCCTTGAAGCTGTAGTCGAAGATTTTATTCCTGAAAATGAGTTGGAAAAATTAATTTTGGAAACCTGGAAAGAAGAGCTTGCCGTTAATAAGATAAGTTCAGACTCAGACTTTTTTGTTTTGGGTGGCGATTCTATGCTTGCAATTAGATTGATTAATAACCTAAATGGAAAATTGGGTTTTGAGATTACTGTTGACAGTATTTACGAGCATCCAAATATTGGTGATTTTTGTAAAAATATTTCAAACTATAAAAAAGAAGATTCGATTGTTGAAAAAATCGACGGAATTAAAAAAGAGTTCGATGAACTATATACAAACATTGTTAAAGAAAAATGGTTTGTTGAAAAGTATGCTGTAAATAAAATTGAAGATGTTTACTTACTAAGTGATGTTCAAAAAGGAATTCTTTATGAAAATCAAATCAATCCCGAGTTGGGAATTTATATTGATCAATTCTACTATCCAGTAATTTTCGAAGACCTAAGTTTGGAGTTGTTAAATGATGTTCTTTTGCCGTTGGTCAAAAGACATCCTATGTTGAGAACCAGTTTTGATTATGATGAAAACGGTCTTCCAATTCAAATAGTTCACAAACCTGTAGATATACTGGACAATGTGTTTTACACTGATTTATCAAATTTAGAGGAAGCGGCAATTGCTATTGAACTAAAGGAATATATAAAGAGAGATAGAAAAGAAGGTTTTGATATTGCAAGTGTTGGGCTGTGGAGAATTCATTGCTTTAAGTTTGACAAAGAGCGTTATGGGCTAATACATACAATGCACCACTCTCAAGGGGATGGTTGGAGTTATGCCTCGTTTAGAACAGAGCTTAGCCATGTTTTGCAGGCAATGACCAATAACACTAAGGTCGATTTTAAAGAAATCAAAAGCACTTACAAAAACTATGTTATAGAGCAAAGAGCATTATTAGAAAGTGACACTTTGAAAGATTTTTGGAGAAATGAATTATTGGATTTCAATAAATCTTATTTAGATAATGAAATAGTTAGTGATAAAAAAGAACAAGACTATATTAGAAGCTCTTTTTCTGAAGCTGAAGCGAAAGCAATTGAAGAATATTGTTTAAACAACAATATCCGTGTTAAGAACCTTTGTCTCTCTGCATTTATTAAAATTATCAGCTCTCTTACATCACAAGAACAAGTTTCTATTGGTTTGATTTCAAATTCGAGACCGAACATTGTAGATTCTGATCAAATATTTGGATGTTTTACCAATACTATTTTATTCAATTGCGATTTAGAAAATACAAATTCTTTATTAGATTTATCTGTAAAGGTAGATGAAAAGGTCAATTCATTAAAGGGAAAAGATAAATACCCAATTGGAGAAATTGTAAACTTGTATAGAGAAATGACCAGCGAGAGCAGTCAGCTTTATGACGCAATGTTTAATTATATCAACTTTCACATTCTTGATGAAATCATTGATAATATTGAAGTGGAAGAAAAAGATAGATACGGTCTTAGAAATTTTGAGGGACAAACGCATTCAAGTCTGGATTTGGTTATTGGGCATTTCCAAAACAATATCAATGTCCACTTTAATTATAATGTTTCTATATTCTCAAAATCCAGAATTGAAACGGTTGTTAATAATTATAAAAAATCAATTCTTGATATAGTCTTTAATCAAAAAGAAGAATGTAAGTTGTCAAAGCTGATTGGTGAAAAGGTGTCTTTCGAAAAAGGACATTTGGCAAATGATTTTAAAAATATTGCTGAAAAGTTTGCTGATAGAAAAGCGCTTAAATTTGAAGATTCAGAGTATACATATAATCAACTTGATATTGTCACCAATAAGTTGTGCAATTTTATAGAAGGATTTACCACTAGTGAAAATTCAGTAATAGGCATTGAAGTTGATAGGTCGCAGTGGACAATTATTTCTGTATTGTCCTGTATTAAAATGAATAAGACATTTGTCCCTATTGATAATTCTTTACCTGAAGAAAGGAAAAACTTTATTAAAGAAGATAGTAAAATTGACTTTTTAATCAATAGCTCAACTATTGAAATTTTTAAAGAAAAAATTGATGAGATAAAGCAGGAATTTGAAATTGGTAATTTTGAGAAAACAAATCCAATATATATATTATATACCTCTGGCACCACTGGCAACCCTAAAGGTGTTGTTGTTTCTCATGCTTCTACTAAGAATTACATAAATTGGTTTGAAAAAGAAAACAATATAACTCATAAAGACAGTTCTGTTTTGTTAGCAGATTTTTCTTTTGATGGCGTTTATACAACAATTTGGGGAACCTTATTTACTGGAGGTTTATTGCATGTTACTGCTCAAGATTTGTTTTACAATCCAGCAGAATTGACGGAATATATTTCTAAGAATGAAGTGACTTTTATTAAGTTGACCCCTTCAATTTTGAACTTTATATTAAACAATTCTGAAGAAGATTTTATTAAAAATTATTCAGCATTGCGTTTATTAGTGGTCGGTGGCGAATCAATAATTCCTAAAGATATTCAGAATATTTTAAAAATACGAAAAGACATTGCTATACTGAACCACTATGGTCCAACTGAGTGTACCATTGGAATTTCAACTCATAAAATTTCACCGTCTAATATTGATGATTTTTCTGAAAATCCTGTCATCGGAAAACCTATTTACAATACCACAATAATTGTTGTAGACAAAGAATTGAAAATTTTACCAATAAATACTATTGGAGAGATTTGTATTTTGGGAGAAAGCCTTGCCGATGGTTATTTAAATAATCCAATAGAAAGCGAAAAGTTTGTAATTCATCCAACTTTAAAATCGAGGATGTACAGAACTGGAGACATTGGGAAAATTGATGAGAATGGAAATATTAAATTTTTAAAACGAAATGATAATCAAATAAAGGTTCAAGGAGTAAGAATTGAATTGGCTGAAATTGAAGAAATAATAAGTAGACACAAATCTGTTGATAAAGCTATTGCAATATGCAGTAAAGATAGCAATGGAATAAAAAATATTTATTGTTACTATTTATCAAATGAGAAAATTGCATTTGAAGAATTTGACGAACTTGTTATGAATTCATTGCCAAAGTCATTCCGAGTTTCCAACTATTTTAAACTAGAGAATATTCCATACAAATCTAATGGAAAGATAAATAGAAACTTACTCCCAAGCCCTTTCGCTTTGTCTGATAAGACCAAAGTTGGAAAAGCTCCTACAACAGATACCGAGCATAAACTATATGAAATCTGGAAAGAAGTTTTAGACAAAGACAACTTCTTTATTGATGAGAGCTTTTTCGCATTGGGCGGACACAGTATCAAAGTCGCAATGGTATTGGCAAGAATACTTAGACAGTTCAATGTAAGATTGACCATTAAACAGTTTTTTGAAGCTTCAACCATTGAAGAGTTAGGGCAAAAAATTGATTTTGCTGCCTGGAACGAAAATCAAGGTGCTGAAAATAATATTGAAGAGTATAACGAATTTGAAATTTAAATCTAGCTATGAAAAATTTATTAGATAAACTGAAGAATCTTGATATTCATGTTTTTTTGAATGAAGGAAAACTGAAAATAAAAACAAAGCATAAAAGGATTCCGCCAGATATTCTTGTTGAGCTAAAAGAAAATAAGGCTGCTTTAATTGAATATCTAAAGTTAAATGAAGAGCATCGAAATTCTGAGATAAATAATTCTGAAATAATAGATTGTTTATTTATAGGACACAATGAAATTGATATTGACAAACACGTTTCTATGTGTGAGAATTTTGGTAAAAATTCGTCTACTTATAGAGATTTAGAACTTTCATTTATTAACTATAAACAACAACCATTTTCTTTTCCAGATATTTATAATTATTTTTTAGATAAAAACAGTATAGATAAAAGGAAAATAAGTATTTCTGAAACGTTTAGTCTGGCGATTGCTGTTTTGGGAACAAGCTTAGAGAAAAATGGTTTGTCATTTGATTTTGTCAATGAATTTAAATTGGGACAAGACGACCTTGTTGACAAATTAACGAATAAGAAGTTTCGCACGATCAGTATTATTACAACACTGTATGTTGATATTACACCTATAATTGAAATAATTGAATTTATAAGAAAATTTGATTCTGAAGTAAAGATTGTAATTGGTGGTCCCTACGTTACAACTTGTGTTAGGAGTATGAAAGCTGAAGAAATAGAGGCTACATTTAACTATATTGGTGCCGATTATTTTATAAATAGTTCTCAAGGCGAATCAACATTGATAAAATTGTTAAATGCACTAAAATTTAATCGCCCATTAAATGCAGTTCCTAATTTGTTTTACTGGGAAGGTAGCGAATTTGTGAGAACAGAAAAAGAAGTGGAAAGCAATACACTGGCAGAAAATCCAGTAAATTGGAAGTTGTTCACAAAAGAAACAGTTGGAGACTTTATCAATGTGCGAACTGTTATCTCTTGTCCATACGCTTGTGCTTTTTGCAGCTATCCAGAACATGCTGGCGAGTACCAAACAAATGAAGTGGAACTTGTTAAGGGAGAATTTGATTTAATCAGAGAGTATTTGAATATTAAAAATATATACGTTATTGACGATACTTTTAATGTTCCTAAAGATAGGTTTAAGCAGATAATGAGAATGATGATTAAGGAAGATTACGGCTTCAAATGGCATTCATATTATCGTTGTCAATTTGCCGATGAAGAATCGGTTTCATTAATGAAAGAAGCTGGGTGTGAAGGTGTGCATTTAGGTATAGAATCCGCAAGTGATGTTATACTTAAAAATATGAAAAAGGGAGCAAGGGTAAAAAATTATTACAATGGTGTTGAAATGTTAAATAAATATGACATTACCTCATTTGGTAGTTTTATTATCGGATTTCCTGGTGAGACCAAAGAAACGGCAATGGAGAGCTTCGATTTTATTCAAAACAGTGGGCTTGACTTTTACAGAACTCAAATTTGGTTTTACGAACACATTACACCGATCTGGCGTGAAAAAGAGAAATATGATTTAACGGGGCAAGGTTTTAAATGGGAACATAAAACGATGAACCATGAACAAGCCAGTGATCTAAATGAATACATATTTGCCAATGTTACAAATTGTGTTTGGGTGCCGCAGTATAATTTTAGTTTTGATGGGATTTGGCACCTTATTCATAGGGGTTATTCATTGGATGAGGTAAAGCAAATATTGGATATTTTTAAAAGTGGAATTGATTTAAAAAGAAACAAAATGACGGATTCTAATTCTATGGGGAATTTGATGAATTCATTTGAAAATTTGATTCTTCAAAACTCCAACGCCTTGATTTAGGCACTATCTCTTATTTATCCAATTCTTCCAGCCAAAATTTTTATTGATTTATATGCAGTTATTTTTTGAGGACTTAAAAAAACAAGGGATTTATCTCAAACTTTCAGGTGATAAACTAAAAATTGTTACCAAGCTTGATAAAGTTCCAGCCGATATTTTGATTTCTATTAAAGAAAGAAAAACTAAAATTATAGAATTTCTTTCAATAGGGGCAAATAGCTTTGACGACATACCAAAAGTAGAAGAGCAAAGTTGCTATCCATTGTCATCTTCGCAAAAAAGACTTTGGGTTCTTAGCCAATTTGAAAACGGGAGTATTGCCTACAACATTTCAAAAGTTGTTAAAATTGTAGGTAAGCTTGATGTGCCGCGCCTCAAGCAAGCCTTTGAAATGCTGGTTGAGAGACACGAGGTTTTAAGAACAACATTTGACATTGACAACAATGGTGAAATAAAGCAATTTATCAAGGAGAAGATTGATTTAAAATTTAAGCAACTTGATCTTAAACAAGAAGCTAGTGATGAAATTGATGCAGTTCTTAAAAAGGAAAAAGAGACTCCCTTCGATTTTAAAGAGGGACCTTTGCTCAGAATTTGTGTGATTTCAGTAGCGAAAAATGAATTTGTATTATGTTGCGTAATACACCATATAATTAGTGACGGATGGAGTATAAATGTATTGGTAAGTGATCTGTTATCTTATTATGATTGTTTGTTGAAAAATACAAAAGTTGAATTAGAACCACTCGCAATTCAGTATAAAGATTTTGCTTGTTGGCAATCAAGTCAAATAGAAAAGAATGAACTGTTAAACTCAAAATCATTTTGGAACAAACAGTTTGCAGACAAACCCGAAAAGTTTAAATTGTTTACTGATTATGCAAGACAGCCGTTAAAGTCATTCAATGGTTCAATTGAAAGTGTTGAGATTAGCAAAGCTACTATTGATAAATTTAAAAAATATTTATTAGAAAAAGAGTGTACACTCTACATGGGGCTACTAGGCGTAATCAAAACGCTTCTTTTCAATTATTCAAATCAGGAAGATATAGTAATTGGCATCCCAACAACTGGAAGGGAAAATATTAAGCTTGAAAACCAAATAGGTTTTTATGTAAATACTTTACCTATAAGAACACAGATTAATTCAAAAGAAAATTTTGGCGTTTTAGTAGAAAGTATTCGCAGTCAAGTACTAGGAGCATTTTCAAATCAATACTATCCATTTGAAGAATTAATAGAAGATCTTAACTTGGATAGAGACTTAACACAGAATCCATTGTTTGATGTTTTGGTTTCTTACAATGACTTTGATCCAACACAATATTATAAACAGCGAACCGATTTTCAAATTGAAGAGTATGTAACAGACTCAGATGTATTCAGTGTTTTTGATTTGGTTTACGGATTCTCCGATAGAGGAGATGATGTATTGTATTCAATTACTTATAATACTGATTTATATAAATCCGAAACGATTGATTCAATGCTGCATCACTTTGAAGAGTTGATAAATTCAATTATTGATTCGCCAAATTGTAGTTTAGAAGATTTAGAATACTTGCTGGAAAAAGAGAAAAAAATACTATTAGAAGATTTTAATAATACAAAAGTTGAATTTGACTTAAACAGTTCTATTGTTAAATTGTTTGAAGAGCAAGTATTGAAATGTCCAGATAAAACAGCAGTTGTTTTTGAAGATATTAGTATAAATTACCTTCAGTTAAATGAAATAAGCAATAAGTTTGCAAACTATTTGACAAACAACCATAAGATAAGAACAGATGATTTAATAGCGATTCAATTGCCTAGAACAGAGTGGATGATCATTGCTATTTTGGGTGTTTTGAAATCAGGTGCTGCATTTGTTCCAATTGATGATTCATATCCTCAAAAAAGAATTGACTTTATTGTTTCAGATAGCAATGCTTCTTTTTTAATTGATGAAAATTTTCTTGCTAATTTTAAAAAGAAGTTAGATACACTCGATTCTGCAAATATTAATGTTTACACACAACCAACGGATCTGGTTTATTCAATATATACATCTGGAAGCACTGGACGACCCAAAGGAGTTTTAATAGAGCAAAAAAGTATTTTAAACACAATTTATTCTCAAATTGAAGCTTTTTCAATAAGCAACACAAGTAATGTATTACAATTCGCTTCTTTTTCTTTTGATGCATTTATTTCTGAATTGTTTACGTCTTTGTTGAGTACTGCTTGCCTTCATGTGTTGAATGAGGAAACCAGAAAAGATCCATCTGCTTTAAGTGAATATATTTTATCAAATGAAATTGATGTCGCTACAATACCCCCTTCTTTATATGTGCATATTGAAGAAGGAATATTACAACAATTAAAAGTATTGATCTCAGCAGGCGAAAAAGCCAATAAACCTAAATTTCAAAATTTGGATAATTGCTTGAATGCTTATGGTCCCACGGAAACCAGTATTTGTGCAACCATCTATGATGGAGCTGTTGAAGCAAATGCAAACACCGTTCCTATTGGAAAACCGATAAGCAATACTCAGGTATATATTTTAAATAGAAGAAACAAACTTTTGCCTATTGGAGCAATAGGTGAAATATGTATCGGTGGACTTGGGTTAGCAAGAGGATATCAAAACAGACCCGAGTTAACAAAAGATAAGTTTGTTTCCAATCCATTTGATCCAAATCAAAGAATGTATAAAACTGGAGATTTAGGCAGATGGTTGCATGATGGTAATATTGAGTTTATTGGAAGAGTAGATGATCAAATAAAAATCAGAGGATACAGAATTGAAGTAAATGAAATCGAACAATGCATGTTAGAACATGAAAGTGTTGATTCTGCCGTGTTATTGGTAAAACAAGATGATTTGCAAAATGATTATTTAGCATTATATTTTACTGCCTCAAAAGAATTGACATCTAAAGAACTCTCAACATTTGTAAGTTTGTCTCTTCCTAAATATATGGTCCCTAATGTATTTTATCAACTGGAGCAAATGCCTATTACTTCAAACGGCAAAATTGATAAAAAGACATTGCTTGCTCTTACTGATACGAATGTTAAAACAGGTGTGGCGTATGTTGCACCAAGAAATAAAACGGAAGAAAAGTTGGTCTCGATCTGGGCTAAAATACTGGAAATAGAAAAAGATAAGATTGGAGTTCATGACAATTTCTTTTCTCTTGGCGGACACAGTTTGAGGGCAATAAAAGCATTAAATGCAACTAATAGTAGTTTTAATATTAGTTTGCAGTTGAGTGACATGTTTAAAATTACCACAATTGAAGAGCTGAGCGAATTGATACAAACAATTAAAGGCGTTACCGATGCTGCTTCAAATGCCAATGAGTATAAACATAAAATAACTTTTTGAAAATAGAAAGCTAAAACTATAAATGTGGAAAACGAAATTCTAGAAATTATTAGAGAAGTAAATAAATTAAACGGAAAATTATATTTACAAAATGATCAATTGCATTTAGAGATTGATGAACTTGATCCCCATCTTCAAGAGAAAATATCTTTAAACAAAACGAATGTAATTTCCTATTTGCAAGAACGTCAGCAAAGCCTCCGATCTATTCCACAAGCTTTGCCAGCACCAAACTATCCCTTGTCTTCCTCTCAAAAACGACTTTGGGCTTTGAGTCAATATGAGTCTGGAGGTACAGCCTATAATATGTACGGTACTTTCATTTTAAAAGGTGATTTAGATAGAAGATCATTTGAAAAATCTTTTAAGAGTGTAATAGCTCGTCATGAATCCCTACGAACTTTGTTTAAAGAAGACGAAAAAGGTGAAGTTAAGCAGTGGATATTGCCTGAGAATAGTTTTGACTTTAAAATGTCTTACAGTGATTTGCGAACCATCTCAGACATTGAAAAAAGAACTGAGGAACTTGTAGAAAACGAAATCAATTACCAATTTGATTTAAGTTTAGGTCCATTATTTCGCTCACATTTGATTCATAAGTGCGAAAACGAATATGTGTTTGTTTATGTGATGCACCATATAATAAGCGATGGGTGGAGTATGAATATTTTGATGCGTGATGTAATGAGTTATTATGCACACTACAGTGAATCCTTGCCTTTAAATTTGCCAGCCTTACCTATTCATTACAAAGATTACTCAGTTTGGCAGCAAAAAGAGTTGCTTGAAGATGAACAAGCCTCTGATAAGAATTATTGGCTCAATCAGTTAAGTGGAGAATTACCAGTTTTGTCATTGAGTACTGATTTCGTTCGTCCTGCTATTCAGACTTTTGTTGGAAGTACCATAACAAGAAATTTAAGTACTTCTGATGTTAATAATTTAAAGACACTTTGCGAAGAAACGGGCAGCACTTTATTCATGGGGCTTTTAAGTGTTGTAACGGCATTGCTCTATAAATACACAGGTCAACAAGACATCATATTGGGAAGCACTATTGCAGGTCGTGACCATAGCGATTTGATCAATCAAATTGGTTTTTATGTAAACACTCTGGCGATACGAAGTGAATTTAGTGAATTTACCAGTTTTCGTTCTTTGTTGGAAAAAACAAAAATGAATACTGAATCAGCTTATGAACATCAGCACTATCCATTTGATGAATTATTGAATGCTTTGAATTTATCCAGAGACCTAAGTCGACATCCTTTGTTTGACGTGGTGGTGGTACTTCAAAATGATAATTCAACTGAGCCCTCTTTTTCGTTGGATTCTTTAGAGATTGAAGCGCATTCTTCGGAGAGTATATCCATAAGTAAATTTGATTTGACTTTTAAGTTTGTCGAGGTTGAAAATGGCGTTTCTGTAAGTGTCGAATACAAAAAGTGCTTGTTTAATGAAGCGAGTGTAAGCCGTTTGCTGAAACACCTTAATCAACTTTTATCTTCTTTGGTGAGAGAGCCAGACAGCCCTATGCAGGAACTGTCTTACTTAAGCAAGAGTGAGAAAAAAGAGCTGCTGTATTCATTCAATAAAAATTTACATGCAGGTTATCCAAAGAAAAAAACGATAGTCGATCTTTTTGAAGTGCAAGTAAAAAAGCAAGGATCGTCTATTGCCTTAAATTATAAAAATGAAGCTTATAGCTACGAAGAATTAAATGCTAAATCCAACCAATTGGGTTTGTACTTGCGAAGCAAATATGATATAAAGGCAGACGATTTGATTGGGATTCAGCTACCACAAGACAATTGGTTGATAATTGCAATTCTTGGAGTTTTAAAGAGTGGCGGTGCCTACGTGCCAATAGACCCTACTTATCCTCAGTCTCGAAAAGACTACCTGTTATCCGATAGCAATTGTAAGTTGCTGATTGATGAAAATGAATTAGATGCATTCAAGCAAGAATGTGAGAAATACAGTGCTTCCAATTTGGAACAAATAGCAGGAGCAGAAAATTTAGCCTATGTAATTTATACATCTGGAACTACAGGAAAGCCCAAGGGCAGCCTGATTGAACATAAGAATATTGTACGTTTGTTAGAACCAGACGGATTTTTGTTTGATTTTCGAGATACAGATGTTTGGACCTTTTTCCATTCTTATAGTTTTGATTTTTCAGTGTGGGAATTGTTTGGAGCATTGCTAACAGGTGGTCGTTTGGTAGTAGTGCCTTCCGAGGTTCGCAAAGACCCTCAGTTATATTTTAACCTGCTGTATTCAGCGCAAGTAACCGTTTTGAATCAAACGCCAACGGCCTTCTATCATCTTCAAAAAGAGATTTTGGTAGAAAGTAAACCTTCCTTATTCCTTCGATACATCATTTTTGGAGGCGAAGCACTATCGCCAAATCTTCTAAAAGATTTTAAAGTTAAATATCCATCAACACAATTGATCAATATGTATGGAATAACAGAAACGACCATACATGTTACTTACGAGGAGATAACAATGGAATCAATAACAACCAATAGCGCATCTATTGGTCAGCCATTGCCTACTTTAAGTTGCTACATATTGGATGAATGCCAATCCTTGCTACCAAAAGGTTGTGTCGGTGAAATATATGTAGGCGGAACAGGTTTGGCGAGAGGTTATTTAAATCGTCCAACGCTGACCGCTTCCAAATTTGTACCCAATCCTTTTGAACCTGGAAGCCTGATGTACAAGTCAAGTGATTTAGGGAAATGGTTGCCTGATGGCCGTTTGTCCTACGAAGGCAGGAAGGATGACCAAGTAAAAGTAAGAGGCTATCGAATAGAGTTGGGCGCAATAAATGCTGGATTGAATAATTCCTCTCTGGTAGAACAAGGAACCACCTTGTTGGAAAAAACGGAGGAGAGTCAGAGTTTGATTAGCTATTATGTTCCATCAGGAGAAAACTGTTACACAGCTCGGAAAATATTGGAGCATCAATCAAAATTGGTAGATACAAATGCGCATTTGTATACACTGTCAAATGGTTTGAGTTTGTATGCTTACAATAAGTCAGAATTGTTTTTTTTAGAGAAAGAAATATTTGAGGATAAAATCTATTTGAAAAACGGAATAGAACTTCCTGTCAATGGTTGTATATTCGATGTTGGTGCCAACTTGGGAGCCTTTACCGTTCAGGCGTCATTGTTAAGTGGTGATCTTGAAATATACAGTTTTGAACCCTTGCCACCGATCTATGAATTGTTGGAGTTAAATACTTCCCTTTATGAAGGGAGCTATCATTTGTATAACATAGGAATATCTTCAAAGGCAGAAGAAGCGAATTTTAACTATTATCCAAATGCGACGGTCTTGTCGAGCCAACACCAATCCAACGAAGCGGAAATATCGTCAACAGTTGAGCAGTTTATTTTAAACTCCAACGAATATGCAGAGGAAGAATTGTCATCCGAAGATTTAGAACAATTATTATCCAGTCGTCTAGAAACAGAGAGCTATAAATGCCAATTGTTGCCATTAAGCAAAATCATAGCAGACGAAAAAATTACATGTATAGATTTACTTAAAGTAGATGTCGAAGGTGGGGAGCTGTCAGTATTGGAAGGCATTGCTGATGAAGATTGGCAAAAAATCAAACAAATAGTAATTGAGGTTCACGATATATCTGGTCGATTGGATCACATAACAAGCCTGTTGAAATCACACGGATTTGACTTAAAAGTTTGCCAAGATGAATCTTTGAAAGGTACCCAATTGTATGATGTTTATGGTATTTCAAAATCAAGAGAGCAGCGAAAAAATGGTCTGGCACCTTCAATGGAAAGGGATGGCATTTATTCCTTGTCTGAATTGTCTAGTCAAATAAAAGCAACATTGAGTGCGGAGTTGCCTTCTTATATGGTTCCAAATCAATTGATACCAATACTGGAATTTCCCAGAACAATAAATGGGAAAGTAGACAAAAAAGCATTGCGTTCTAAGTCTCCAAACAATAGACTAGAACAAAAAGAAGAAGCGAAAACGGATGTGGAAAAAATGCTTTTGACGATATGGGCTGAAGTGCTTAAGATGAAATCATCAGAAATAGGAATAAAGGATGATTTTTTTATGTTGGGCGGTCATAGTTTACGAGCGACTACCTTGCGCAGTAAAATATACCAAGAGTTTTCGGTAAAGTTGGATTTGAGCATTTTATTCAAACACAGCACAATAGCAAGTCAGGCTTTGTTGATAGATAAATCGGAGAGAGAGGAGTTTGAAAGAATTCCCAATGTGTCCATTCAGAAAAACTATCCACTGTCTTCAGCGCAAATGCGGATGTGGCTTATTTGCCAAGAGGAGTTAAGTAGTTTGGCTTATAATATTCCTGCTGTATATAAATTAAAAGGTGAATTAGATATAAATGCCCTTAATGAAGCTTTTAAAAATATCATTAACAGACATGAAACACTTCGAACTGTTTTTAAACCAGATAGCGATGGACTTATTAAACAATGGGTTTTACCAATTGAATCAATTGATTTTGCTATAGATCTTATTAGTTTTTCGGATGATAGAGAAAACGAAGGTGATTTAATAAACGAAATTACAAATTATGTATTTGATTTTGAAAAAGGTCCTTTCTTAAAGGTAAGACTAATACAATTATCAGCGGTTGAATTTGTTTTTGTAATATTAACACATCACATTGTTTGCGACGGGTGGAGTATGAATATTTTAAGCAGAGACTTGTTTGATGCATACAATCAATTTGTAATTAAGAAAGAAAGTACTTTGCCTGATTTAAAAATCCAATATAAAGATTATTGCAACTGGCACTCAAAAAAATTAACAGAAACAAAAAAATACTCGAACTATTGGACTGAAAGACTAAAGGGTGAAATTCCAATATTAAATTTACCATTGGATTTTAAGAGACCGAAAAATAAAACGTTTAACGGTGGTTTTTTTAGAAAGGATTTTGATAAAAAAATTATTGATAAATTAAATGCCTTTATTTTAGAAAGCGATGCAACACTATTTATGGGCTTGTTGAGTTTGACTAAAATTCTTTTGTTTAGGTATTGCCATCAAAATGATATAATTATAGGTAGTCCAATTTCAGGAAGACATCATTCAGATTTGTTTGATCAAATTGGTCTGTATTTAAATACCTTAGTCATTCGAACCAGAATGGATGAAAGAGCAAGCTTTAAGGAACTGTTGAGTTTGATCAAAATCAATTTGATAAAGGATTTTGAACATCAGGATTATCCTTTTGATAAAATAGTTGGAGATCTAAAGCTTAAAACGGATAAAAGCAGAAACCCGTTATTTGATTTCACAATAACACTCCAAAACCAAGAGCATTTTAATTTGGTTAATGATGTTTCTAATTTGGAAATTTCTAACTATAAAAAGAAGGAAGTCGAAACAAGTAAGGTTGATCTGTCCTTTATTTTTATGGAAACAGCAGACGGATTGCAATTTGGTGTCAATTACAATAAAGACCTTTTTGCAGCATCTACCATAGAACAACTTTGTAATCATTTTCATCAGTTAACTACCTGCGTACTAGATGATCCAAGTGCAAAAATTGCAAACTTATCCTTTTTAGATAAACACGAAAAAAATAGACTTTTATTCGAATTTAATGACACCAAAGTAAATTATTCAAAAGATAAATCAATAGTAGATTATTTTATAGAACAAGTAGAAAAAACACCCAACAAGACATCTTTGGTTTTTAAAGATAAAGCATTTACTTTTAAACAAATAGACAGATTATCTAACAAATTGGCAGAGGATATCTTATCTAGTCATTCAATTGAACTTGAAGATGCCATTGGAATACAGCTTTATAATAGCGAGCTTTTAATTATTTCAATATTAGCAGTGCTTAAACTAGGAGGATGTTATGTTCCAATTGATTCCAAATATCCATCTAAAAGAAAAAAGTATATTACTGAAAACTCAGACATAAAACTTTTACTAACAGAGAGCGGTTTTTTGTTTGAGATAGATTATTATGATGGACCTGTGTTTGCAGCAGATATTGAATTCGACTTTACTGAATTGGATACAGATAAGTATGTGAACAACAAAATATCCAGTTCTAACTTGGCTTATATTATGTATACCTCTGGAAGTACTGGGATGCCTAAAGGCACACTGGTAGAACAGGCTGGGGTGATTAGGTTAGTCATTGATAACAAGTTTTGTGAACTGAGCGAAAAAGATGTTTTATTGTCAACTGGTTCTCCTTCTTTTGACGCTTCAACATTTGAATATTGGGCTGCATTATTAAATGGTGCCTGTTTGATTATTTCCAATCAGGATGTTTATACCGATCCAGTCAAACTGTTAAACATAGTAAATGAAAAGAAGGTCACTACAATGTGGTTCACTGTAGGACTCCTAAATGAACTAGTTGACGCCGATATAAATATATTTGAAAATTTAACCACACTGATTACTGGAGGAGATGTTGTTTCACCATACCATGTCTATAAATTAAAAGATAAATATCCTGATTTGAAAATTATTAATGGATATGGTCCAACAGAAAATACAACTTTCGCTACAACTTATTTAATTGGTAATGAAAAATTTGACAAAATTCCAATCGGAAAGCCAATTAACAATACACAAGTATTTGTTTTGGATGTAAATATGAATTTGGTTCCAATTGGTGTTGTAGGAGAAATTTACTTAGGGGGCGATGGAGTGGCAAGAGCTTATATTAATCAGCAAGATGCCACTGATGAAAAATTTGTTTGCAACCCTTTTGATGAAAATGAAACGCTGTACAAGACGGGTGATTTAGGACGGTGGTTACCAGATGGAAATATTGAATTTATTGGTAGGGCAGATAAGCAATTTAAGGTAAGAGGCTATCGAATCGAGTTAAATGAAATAGATGAAGCCCTTTTAAATTTTCCTGCTTTGGATAAGGTCTTAACGGTGATTTACGATTCTTCTGATGGTTACAAACAACTGCTTACTTATTTTATAAGTGAAGAAAAACCCAATATTTCAGAGATGAGGCAGTACTTGGAAGCTCAACTGCCTGAGTACATGATTCCGAGTTATTTTATTCAAGTAGAAAAACTATCTATTACATCTAATGGTAAAATTGATAGAAACAATTTGCCAGAGCCAGATGGTTCTGATTTACAAACGGGAAAACTATATGTAGCACCAAATACCGAAACAGAAAAAAGCTTGATTGCTATTTGGAGTGAAGTATTGAAAATTGATGCGAAGAATATTGGTTTGATAGATGACTTTTTTGCTTTAGGTGGACACAGTTTAAGAGCTACTACACTGCTTAGTAAAATTCATAAAACATTTGATGTTAAATTGTCAATTAAGGAAATTTTTGCTTACACAAAATTGGAAGCTCAAGCTCATTTGATTGATGAGGGTGTCCAACAAACATTTTCTCAAATACCTCCATTGCCTATACAGGAATCGTATTTACTTTCTTCTTCACAAAGGAGGTTGTGGGTACTTTCTCAATTTGAAGAAGTTAGCTTGGCTTATAATATTCCAATAGTATATAAATTATTTGGAGCATTGGATATGGAGGCTTTCAAAAAGTCAATTAAAAGCTTGATTGAAAGACATGAGATTTTAAGAACAGTATTCAAAACAGATGAAGAGGGGCAAACAAAGCAGTGGATATTAAGGGCGGATAATGCTTTGTTTGAATTAGTTTACAATGATTTGAGAGAAGATTATACTAAATTAGATGAACATTTAGCGAGAGCGGTCAATTGGAAGTTTGATTTAACTGAAGGACCATTGCTTAGATTTCAACTTGTGCATTTAGAACGTGATGTATTTGTTTTATCTATTGTAATGCATCACATTATTACGGATGGATGGAGTATAAACATATTAATTCGTGATTTGTGGGCTTATTACAATCTTTATAGTCAGGAAAAAGCACTAAACCTACCAAAACTGGAAATTCAATACAAAGACTTTGCTGCCTGGCAACAAAAACAATTGAATGTAAAAGGTATAAATGAATATAAGGATTATTGGCTAGAAAAATTGAAAGGCGAATTGCCAGTAATGAACTTGCATTACGATTATGAACGACCTTTATTACAGTCCTATAATGGAGATTTGGTAAGTACTTCATTTAATGAAGAAGCTGCAATAAAATTAAGACAAATTGGAGAGAAGTGTAAAACAACACTTTTTATGAATCTCCTCGGTATTGTAAGTGTTTTGTTGCATAAATATACCGGGCAAACAGATTTAGTATTTGGAAGCCCGATTGCTGGTCGGGAGCACGCCGACTTATTTAATCAAATAGGATTTTACGTAAATACATTGGTATATCGAGTGAGCTTTAATTCAAACGATAGCTTTGAGGCATTATTGAACAATGTTAAACAAATTACACTGGAGGCCTATGAAAATAAATTCTATCCTTATGATGAATTAGTAGAAGATTTAAATATTAAGCGTGATCTAAGCCGTAATGCACTTTTTGATGTGATGATTATTTTACAAAATAATGAAACGGAAAATATTGATTTCAATGTTAATGGAATTCAGTTTGAACCTTTTCAATCTGACGAAGCAAAGGTGCTAAGTAAGGTCGATTTGACATTCTGTTTTGTGGAGATCGAACAGGGCATAACCATAAGAGTTGAGTACAACACCGACTTGTTCCAAAAAAACACTATTGAAAGAATGACCCAAAACCTGTTGGAGCTAACCAATAATATTACAAGCAATACGCACAAATCAATCAACGAAATTGAAATGTTAAGTGCGGGTGAATTTAATTGTTTGCAAAAATTTAATGATACAATTATTGATTATAGTTTAGAGAACAGTATTGTTGAAATATTTGAAAATATTGTAGAGGAAAAGCCAAATGAAACTGCATTGATTTGCAATGAAAAGATTTTTACCTACCGTGATCTAAATGAATGTGCCAATCAATTTAGCGCTTATCTTTTAGACAAATATAATCTACAGCCCGAAGAATTGGTTGGTGTGAAATTAGAAAGAAATGAGTGGATGCTGATTGCCATTTGGGGGATAATTAAAGCTAATAGTGCTTATGTGCCTATTGATACCAACTATCCCAAAGCTCGTATTGATTATATTTTATCGGATTGTAAATGTACGGTATTGGTTGATGAAGACGAAATGGCAAAGTTTTTTAAAACGCGACATTTGTATAAAAAGAGCAATATCGGAATTTACCCAAAGCTTTCAGATTTAGCATATGTAATTTATACTTCTGGAAGTACAGGGCAGCCTAAAGGTGTAATGCTGGAACATAAAAATTTGTTAACTTTTACTTTGTGGAGCCTTGAAGAATTTGAAAAGGAGGACTTTGATTTGGTTTATGGCGCAACCTCTATTTGTTTTGATTTGTCTATTTTTGAAATATTCTTCACTTTGTGTTCTGGTAAAACATTAAAGTTATTGGAAAATGGATTGGCAATTGAACAAGAGCTTGTAAAAGATACAAAAGTGTTGGTAAACACTGTTCCGAGTATCATTAAAAATTTGTTGAATGAAAGTGTCAATTTGTCGTCGATTAGTGTTTTGAACCTTGCTGGCGAATCAATTCCAAAGTGGGTATTAGAAAATCTGGCTGGAAAGGACATGAAAATTAGAAACCTGTATGGACCTTCTGAAGATACGACTTATAGTACTTTTAATGTTATTGAAAGACCTGAAGACCATTCGCTAATTGGATCACCTGTTGCTAATACAAAAGTTCATATTTTAGATAGTGAAAACAATGTTTTACCAATAGGAACCATTGGTGAAATATTTTTGTCTGGCGATGGTTTAGCAAGAGGCTATTTGAATAACGACAAATTGACCAACGATAAATTTATTATCAATAAAAAGGTTTGTACAGAGCGTCTTTATAGAACTGGAGACCTGGGACGTTGGTTGCCAAACGGCAAAATTGAATTTTGTGGACGAAAAGATAATCAGGTAAAGCTTAGAGGTTATAGAATTGAGCTGGGAGAAATTGAAAAAGCCATTCAGCAAAATGAAAAGGTCAATGAAGTGGCTGTAATTTTGGATGATGTAAATCCTGACAATATTCAAATAAATGCATACCTTACCAGCGATGCGGTTCTTTCTTCAATAGAGTTGAGAAACTATTTGAAAAATATTTTACCTGATTATATGATTCCAAATGGCTTTGTCCAATTGAACTATATGCCTCAGACATTAAATGGGAAAATTGATAAACAAAATCTGGTAAATACTCCAGGACTAAAGTTAAATACCGGATTAGAATATCAAGCACCAAGAATTGCTATAGAAGAAAAATTAGTTCAACTTTGGGCAAATATTTTGAAACTGGAAGACGATAAAATTGGAATCAATGATGACTTTTTTGATTTGGGAGGACACAGTATCAGAGCCACAAATTTGATTGGAAAAATTAGAAAAGAATTTAATTTAAAAATAGAACTATTTGAATTTTTCAAAAACCCTACAATCAAAAGCTTAAGCGAAATTGTTACGCAAGGATCTTTAGTTGATGATGGTAACGGGGAGATTGAATTTGTAAAAGAATATCATTACTCAGAAGACAGTGAATCTTCTATTGTTTTGTTTCCATATGCTGGAGCTTTGCCAACAACATTTTTTCCTCTTGCGAAAGAATTGGCAGATGTGTACAATGTTTATATAATTACTTATCCGTGGCAAAGCGATTCAATTTACTCGTTGGATGATAAAAATGATACTGTAAATTCAGTTATTGATGAATTAGCTGCAAAGTTAAATAAGCCGGTCTTTTTACTGGGTGCCTCTTTAGGAACAACATTTGCATTAAAGGCTGCTTATGAATTGAAAAAGAAAGGACTGAATGTTTTAGGTATATTCCAATGCGCCAGATTTTTCTCAAAAGAGGAAATTGAAACAAATTTGTTTATTGATGAAAAAGTGCAAAATGAATATTTGCAAGGAATGGGCTACGACTTAAATGAACTCACAGAAGATACTAAAAATTGGATAAAGAATAATTTCTGTTTCGATATTGAAATGTCGAACCATATCAATAAGCAATTGGTGGAATCGGGAAAAGCCATTAAGACGATGAATATTCCAATTCATACAATGTTTGGACAAAATGATTTTGGAACAGAAGGCTTTGAAGATAAGTACAGAACTTGGTCGATATTTACAAAGCAATTAAGTTATAGAGTGGTTTTCAATGCAGGACATTTCTTCACTGTATTTAACCCCAAAGAAACAAGTAGGATA
>JAHDGP010000347.1 GCA_020627525.1 Bacteroidota bacterium | reverse complement strand
CAATCATCATCTTCTGGAGTTTTGATTACAATAATAAACGAACAAATGTTATTTAGTTAATAAATAAAAAGTTTTGTTTCTAAAGCCTGAAGGGCTGACAATATTATGGCACTAATAAATAGATTCTTATTCAAACTCCGAAGGAGTGGCATTATCATTCACCCATCTGGAATTTTGAGGTACAATAATAAAAGATCCAATTTTTTTAATGAAAATAAAATATGAAAATAAAATTATCAGAAAAAGGACCTGAAGTTTCTAAGATCATAGCGGGTGTTATGAGTTGGGGAGTATGGGGAAGCAATTTAGATCCACAAGCGATGCTTGGTTTGATAAATCATTATATAGATTTAGGAGTAAATACGTTTGATCATGCAGATATTTACGGTCATTATACGACGGAAGAAGCTTTTGGAAATGCATTGAAGCTTGATAGCTCATTGCGATCAAAAATGAAATTGATTACAAAGTGTGGCATTAATTTGACAACACCCAATCGCCCACAATTCAAAATTAAGTCTTACAGTACGGATAAGGAGCACATATTAAAATCAGTGGATAAAAGCCTCGAAAATTTTAATTCGGACTACATTGATGTTTTATTGATTCATCGTCCAAGTCCTTTAATGAATCCTCATGAAATAGCGGAGGCATTTTCTACGTTAAAAGAGAGTGGCAAAGTATTGTTTTTTGGAGTTTCAAATTTTACAGCAAGCCAATTTGACGTTTTGAATAGTTGTATAGAGCTTTGCACCAATCAAGTAGAAGCATCTATATTGCATTTGAATCCTTTCTTGGATGGTACTTTTGACACCTGTTTAAAAAATAAAATTGTTCCGACAATATGGTCGCCACTAGCAGGAGGAAAAGTGTTTAAAGAAGCAGATGACCGTGTTGCCAGGATTTTGAAAGTTGTTAAAGGTTTAGAGTCGAAGTACGATTTGCATTTAGATCAAATTTTACTTTCTTGGTTGATGACGCATCCTGCAAAATTGGTTCCTGTAATTGGCACAGTGAACAAGGGTAGAATTAGCAATGCAGTAGCAGCAGCTAAAGTAAAATTAGAAAACGAAGATTGGTTTAAGATCTGGGAAGCATCGACTGGAACAGAGGTGCCATAGATTATTTATTATACTATTAAGAAATAAATGACGAATAGACAAAGTGTTATTGATAAAGGTATCGTTGACAGCAATGATATAATGAGGGCTAGTAAGAAGCTAAGGGACATAGTTAACCGCACGCCTTTGCACCTTAGTAGTAGTTTGTCGGAAAGGTATAAATGTAAGGTGTACCTAAAGCGAGAAGATTTGCAAGTTGTTCGCTCCTACAAATTGCGAGGAGCTTATATTAAAATTTCAAGCCTGTCTGAAAGCGAAAAGGCAAAAGGAGTGGTTTGTGCAAGTGCTGGAAATCACGCACAAGGTTTTGCCTATTCTTGTCATAAATTAAAAATTAATGGCGTAGTGTACATGCCAACACCAACAACGAGGCAAAAGATAAAGCAAGTTGAAATGTTTGGAGGTGATTTTGTTAAGATAATTTTGACAGGAGATACTTTTGATGACGCTTTTAACGAAGCAAAAAAAGACAGTGAAGCTAATGATAAATGTTTTATTCATCCATTTGATGATGTTAAAATAATAGAAGGGCAGGGGACAGTAGGACAAGAAATTTATGAAGACTGCCAAGACGATTTGGACTACTTATTTATACCTGTCGGCGGCGGCGGTTTGTCTGCTGGTGTCGGTAGTTTTTTTAAGCAGGTTTCTCCACAAACAATTTTGATTGGATTGGAACCTACTGGTGCTCCAGCAATGAAAACCTCAATAGAAAAGGGGCTAAATACAGAACTTGAACGTATTGATAAATTTGTTGATGGTGCGGCTGTTAAAAAAGTGGGAGATGTAAATTTTGCGATTTGTTCTAATGTTTTGAATGAAATTGCTCTTGTAGATGAGGGGAAAATTTGCACAACTATTTTAGAATTGTACAATGAAGAAGCATTGGTTGTTGAACCCGCAGGCGCATTGAGTATTGCAGCCTTAGATCAGTACAAAGAAGAGATAAAAGGTAAAAATATTTGTGCCATTGTTAGTGGCGGAAACAATGACATTGTTCGTATGGCTGACATCAAAGAGCGGTCTATGATGTATGAAGGTCTCAAACATTATTTTATCATTCGTCTGCCTCAAAGAGCTGGTGCCTTGAAAGAATTTCTGACTGAAATTCTGGGTCCCGATGATGATATTTGTTACTTTGAATACAAAAAGAAAAATTCTAGATCTTCTGGTCCTGTCGTTTTAGGAATTGAATTATCATATAAGAAAGATTTTCCACCGCTTCTCAAAAGAATGGAAAATTCAAAAGTTATTTTTCAATATTTAAATAATGACATAGAGTTGTTCGAATTCTTGATATAATTTTTAAGTGTGTATTTACAAAATTCCCAACTGATCAAATTTTTTGGTTTAATATTTTTGATGAATTAGTTTGAAAATGGTTTTCTAAAATTTCACTATAAATCCTCCTGAAGTCTATTTCAAATCGAAGTTTGTCATTTTTGCGCTTCGATAAATTTGTTAGTTCATTAAACATACTTGTATTGGAGATTTGAATGTAAGAATATAAAGTATGAGCCTACTCAATATCTTTGAGCAGGCTCAATCTTCCATTTAATCTAGTTGGGTGATACAATAAAACTATACTTAATAAATCGAAAACTTCCAACTATGATTAAAACAACATGTGGGAAGAGCATGTTTGTTTTTTCAGAATAAAGAAATTAGTAATTAATTGAATTTATTCAATTAATTATAATACGCTATTTTTTACTGGTAGGTAGTTGTGATTATACCTCAAATATAATGGCTGGTATTTAATATTGATAAATTAATTTTTCTAATTTTATATTTTTAATTATGGGTGAATAAAGTATAATATTCAGATTTCCAATTGTTTGCGATAGAAAAAACTGATTTTTAGAGCTGTTTGAAAAATCAAAGCCCGCTCACAAAGTGAGCGAACTTTAATGTAAAGCTTGTTGGATGCTACAATAAAACTATACTAGACAAATTTTAAATTCCAACAGTTTTGTTTATTATTTGCTAAAGGCATATCCGATACCTATTTGTACTTTTGGCTTAATTCCCTGGAATCCTAAGCTCCAGAAATTGTAATCGTCAAATGCCCAGCCTTTATAGGTGTCATTGTTTACGCTTTCAGTTTTTAGACGAATAGATCCACCAACTCCAAAATCCATCGTAAATTTATTGGAAAAGATTTTTTGCCATCCAAATAAAGAACCAAACTCTCCTGCAATTAGGGTTGATTCAATTGCCTCTTCAACTGTCCAATCATTGTGATCTTTGAAATAAGAAATTTTTCCAAATGGAGCTAGATAAAGACGTCCTGCGAATGGATTTTCTTTAAATTGTTCGTGATTTACAAAAATTCTGTATTGCATTTCAGCAGTCAAACCCAAAGTGTAATCATTCTCTCTTGATTTGTACCTAACACTTGGCATAAACAAAAATGAGTTTTTACCATTTTCGTTTTTAAACTCAATGCTTTGCTTTAATTCACTGTTAGCAAGTTCAAAAGGAGACAATGTGTAAACAATATCAATAGGTTTTACCTTTTTATTTTTATCGGTTTGTGCAATTATATTAATAGTAACAAGTGTAATTGCAATCATTGAAATCATTAACTTTTTCATTGGGATATGTTTTAATTATTTAATATTAATTTTCGTTTTATACTGCAAATATAATCTGATAGTTGAGGGTCTTGCAAGCTCATTTTTGAATAAAAAATATTTTTAAAATTTGATTTGCGTAGTTTATTTGATTGAAATTCAGTATCTTGTGAATGTTAAAACTGATTTTTAAAGTATGGATAATTTACAAGAAATAGTTCAATTATTGGATAAAAATGAAGCTAGAGAGTTTCGTCAGTTCATAAATAGGCAGAAGGCTAAGAAGAATCGAAAGGACTTAGAATTGTTTGATATTTTATTGAAAAACAAGCCTTTAAAGTCTGATTTGATTGTAGAAAAATTATATAAAAAGGCGCAAGCTAAGGAAAAACAGGCTTACCATGCTCTGAGAAAAAGATTGTTGGATCATTTAAGAGAGTTTATTGTTATCAAACAAATTGACAATGACACTTCTGTTGACTCAAAACTAATGGGACAAATTTCATTGGTTAGATACTTATTTGATAAAAACAATAGCCGTTTGGCTTGGAAGTTCCTTAGGAAAGCTGAGAATTTGGCAATTGAAACGGAGCAGTATTTACTCTTAAATGGTATTTATTCCTTACAGCTTAGTTATTCTGATTTAGATAATGCAGATGATTTGGATTTGATTATTAATAAATTTAAAAAGAACAAAGAAAAAGTTGATACGGAAGAATATTCTTTATTATTATTGGCAAGAATAAAAAAAAGAATAAAAGCGCAAAAACTTGAAGGGGAAAATCAAAATTTAAACAAAGTAATAAATCAGTTAATTGGAAAATCAGAAATTGATCAAAATATTTTGCAAAACCCAAAATTATTTAATACAGTTTTAATGGTTTTAAGGAGTGCTTTTTTAGGACGTAATAGTATGCCTGTAATTTCTGAATTTGGCATCAATAATTATACGGTAATAAAAGAAGAAGGGAAATTTCACAAACACAATCAGCACATTAAATTAAATATACTTTACATAATTTGTCACGCACTTTATCGAGATATTGACTTTGAGAAGTGTGAATTTTATTTGCAGGAATTTGAGGACAATATTTTAAATTTGGGAAAAAGTCATAAAAATAAATTTTATCCTAAATATATAATGTTGAAATCCAACGTGAGCTTTTTTACAAATAACTTAGATGAAGCAATTAAAGACTTAGAAAGCATATTAGTCGATGAAGAAATAACTTTAAGTAAAAGAATTCAGTTTAACATTGGACACCAAAGCAAGATACATAAAAGTAGTTG
>JAHDGP010000346.1 GCA_020627525.1 Bacteroidota bacterium | reverse complement strand
AGCATTGATTCAAGCATTCTCACATTAAAATCATTGAAGCATTAAACACATTAAACACATTAAAGCATTATTTACATTCTCGCATTAATCATTAAAGCATTAAGCACATTGATCACATTATAGAATTGTACCATTAAAAACATTCTCGCATTCTACCATTCCTGCATCAATGTTGTTTAGTTAAGTAATAGATCTCTAAAAAGCCTGAAGGGCTGACAGTATAAAGGCACTAGTATTATGATGCACATAAAAACTCCGAAGGAGTGGCATTATCAATCATCATCTTCTGGAGTTTTGATTACAATAATAAACGAACAAATGTTATTTATAAGAAACGATTTTATCCTTAACTAAACAACATTGAATCTCGCATTCTCGCATTTTTATTTAAATCATTAATCGCATTATACCAGAAACAAATCAGAGGCAATTCTGTCGGCTTCTAATATGCCTGATTGTGTGAGCAAAACTTGATCGCCACTGATGGTTATCTTACCTTCTAGCTGGTACTTTTCAATTTCTGAACAGAAAGATTTAAATTGTTGAAAACCATATGTTTCTCTTAGATTTTCCAGATTTACTCCCCAGTGGGTACGCAAAGCAATCATTATATATTCGTTGTATCGCTGTTTTTCGTCTAACAGTTCTTTTTCAAAAGGAATAGAACCTTCGTTAATCGCTTTAATGTATTTTACATTATTCGCAATATTCCACTGTCTGCTATTTTGATTAAATGAATGAGCAGATGGACCAATACCTAAATATTTTTTATTCAACCAATAATTGCTATTGTGTTTGGCAAACAAACCATCTTTCGCAAAATTGGAAACTTCATATTGTTTGTAATCATTGTCATCGCAAACATTCATCAATAAAAGCATTTGATCTCTTGATTTTGCATCACTGACTACCTCAGATTTTCCATTTTTTATCAAATGTTCCAAAGCAGTATTAGGCTCTACCGTTAATGCATAAGCTGAAATATGTGGAATTTCAAATTGGAAAGTTTTGTGGAGGTTTATCAGCCAATCTTCATCGGAAAGGGTAGGGGTTCCATAAATCAAATCAATAGAAATATTGCTAAATCCAGCATCCTGAATCATTTTTATAGAATCGGTGGCTTGCTGCGAGTTATGGGCACGGTTCATATATTCCAAATCTGCTTGTAGGAAGGATTGAACTCCCAAACTGAATCTGTTTATAGCTGTTTGATTTTTGTAAGTTTTTATTTTTTGTAATGATAAATCATCAGGGTTTGCTTCAATGGTAAATTCAATTTCAGCGTCCAAGTTAAAATATTGGTGAATTTTATCAACAATAAGATTAAATTCGTCAGCAGATAATAAAGAAGGAGTTCCGCCACCAAAATACAGGGTTTCTATCTTTTCTCCATCTAAATAGTCTTTTTGCAGTTCAATTTCTATTAATAATGCCTTTATTAAATCATTTTTTAACTTTAAGGACGTTGAAAAATGGAAATTGCAATAGTGGCAAGCCTGTTTGCAGAATGGAATATGAATGTAAATGCCAGCCATTGAGTATTAATTAAATGAATTTGTTGAAAAATATAGGTACAAAGTTATTGACTTTTTTGGAGGATATTGTTTTTCTGCTCATTAGAAAACTTTGCTGTTTATCTTTTGTCTTTTTTGTGGTAAATATTTGTATTCATTTAAATGCTCAAAATTTAAACCTGTTATTAGAAATAGAAGAGCAAGACAGCATTGAGCTTGCTACTTTCGATGATATTGAAGATACATTTTCCGACAGTATTGTTTTAAAAAAATATTTTGATGATTACCTCAATGACCTTCTCAATTATGGATATATTGAAAGTTCTATTCAACATAAAGAGAAGACAGACTCTGTTTGGCATTCTGTGTTGAAGTTGGGACCGCTTTATAAATGGATAAATTTGGATAAAGGAAATTTGCCAGAAGCTTTATTGTCCAAAATCGGATTTAGGGAAAAGTTGTATAAAAATAAGCCTTTCAATTTTAAGCAATTGAGAAAATTGCAAAAGGACGTTTTAGAATACGCTGAAAACAATGGTTACCCCTTTGCAGAAGTTGGCTTGACAGACATTGTGTTGGAGCCTGGAAAGGTAGGGGGTACTATGTTTTTGAATAATAATGATTTGATTACAATTGACAGCATTCGTATTCAGGGCAATGCTTCTATTAAACAAGAATTTTTGCATAACTACTTTGGGTTAAAGCCTGGGGATTTGTATAATGAATCTTTGTTGAGAAAAATAAAAGTAAAGAGCCGGGAGCTGCCATTCATCAAAGAAACTCGGTCGCCAAATGTTTTGTTTTCAGGTAGTAATGCTACAGTGGATTTGTTTTACAAGGATGTAAATGCAAGTAAATTTAATTTGATGTTGGGAATACTGCCCAATAGGAATGCGGAAAACGGTTACTCTTTGAGCGGGGAAGGACAAATTAATTTAGTGAATACCCTTGGGGCGGGGGAGGAGTTTGATGTGCAATACAAAAGTTACCCTGGAAACGCAACAGAACTAAATACAAAAGCTGTTTATCCTTATTTGCCTTTTGTGCCTGTTGGTTTGGATGCAAAGTTTGATTTGTATTTGAGAGATTCATTGTATAGAAATGTAAACTTTTATACTGGATTGATGTATAATTTGAAAGGTGCAAACTTTATACAAGTATTTTACGAAATTCAAAACACTGATTTAACTTCAGTTGATGAAAACCGTATCATTCAAACAAGAAAATTGCCCAATGATTTGGATGTAAAAAACAGTTATTATGGTGTGGCGTTTCATTTTGAAAATTTGGACTACCGGTTGAACCCAACAAGTGGTTGGATTTATAAAGGCAGTATTGCTTTGGGTAATAAAAAAATACCTTTTAATAACGTGATTACAGAATTGACTGATCCATCAGATTTAAATTATGACTTTAAAAACTTGTATGAAGATGTTTCAACAAAGAGTTTGCAATTTAAGTCGGAATATGGAGTTGAGAAATATTGGAAAATACTTGACAGGAGTACCGTTAAAACAAAGCTGATAGGAGCTGTTCTAAGAAATTTTGATAATAGTGAACCTGCAACAATTTATGACAATGAACGCTTTTTCGTTGGAGGTAATCAGTTGCTAAGAGGGTTTGATGAACAATCTATTTTTGCAGATTGGTACAATGTTTTTACTTTAGAGTACAGATATTTGCTTGGGCAAAACTCCAACTTTTTTCTTTTTGGAGATGCTGCTTATCTAACAAACTTAAAACAAGATTTAGCAATTGATAGAAAGTTTCAAGCTTATGGATTTGGTGCTGGAATTAACTTTGAGACAGAAGCTGGCGTATTTGGAATGAGCTATGCACTGGGTTCGCAAAAAGGCAATCCAATAGAAGTTCGGAACGGTAAAATTCATTTTGGTTATGTGAATTATTTTTAGGTAAAATAAAATTTTGCTTGATTTTCTTGGAAAATTAAATTTTTTTTTGCAGAAGGTGCCTTCTTCCTATAAGAAGAAGGCGAGTTGGACTTTTTTGAAGAAATAGCACAAATTTAACTGCTTATATCAAGGTTTTTTTCCTTAAATTGTTTTTAAATATAAACTCTTATGCAAAATCTTATAACACTATTTGTTTTTACGATATTAATATCCTTTTCTATAAACGCTCAGCAAAAAATAGATATTGATAAATTGAATCAATACTTTGATTTGTTAGATAAGCACAATAAAATAATGGGGAGTATCAATATTGCCCAAGGCGAAGAGATTGTTTATGAAAGACATGTTGGTCTTGCCAATATAGAAGTTCCAATTGAAAATAGTGCTGAAATAAAATACAGAGTTGGCTCGATTTCCAAAGTCTTCACCTCTGTATTGATATTTCAATTAATAGAAGAAGAAAAGATTTCACTAAAGTCGAAAATCTCTGTTTTCTTTCCCAATTTACCCAATGCTGAAAACATAAGTATCTCAAATTTATTAAATCACAGCAGTGGCATTTTTAACTTAACTAATGATGAAAATTTTCGAAATGTATATACAAAACCACAATCAAGAAAGCAGTTGCTAGGGATGATCGAAGGGTTTGAGCCTGCATTTGAAACTGATTCAAAACACGAATATTCTAATAGTAATTATGTTTTATTGACTTTGATTATTGAGGCATTGACAGGTAAAAGTTATGGAGAGATTGTGGAGGAAAAAATAGTGAACAAAATTGGGCTTGAGAACACCTATTTAGGAAAAGAAATAAATATTGTAAATAAAGAAGCAAGCTCTTATAGTTATGAAGGCACTGAATGGAAAGTTGAACCAGAATCTGATATGAGCATTCCATTAGGAGCTGGTGGAATGGTTTCAAATCCCAATGATTTGAATAAGTTTTTGAAGCATTTGTTTGATGAGAAATTGGTGTCCAGTTCTTCGTTGCAAGCGATGCAGGATTTTGAGAAAGATGGATACGGAAGAGGTTTGTTTAAAAATGAGATAGACAGCATTGTAGTAATTGGACACTCAGGAGCGATTGATGCATTTCTTGCCAATGCGAGCTATATTCCTGAAAAAGATTTGTACTTCACAGTTACAACAAATGGTATTGGTATTCCAATTGGTGATGTTGTGGGGACGATGGGAAGTATAATTTTAGGGCTGCCTGTTGAAATGCCTAACTTTGATTTAAAACAAGTAGAAATAGTTGAAGAGGAGTTGGAAAAATATGATGGCGTTTATGCCTGTTCAGGTTTTCCCCTAGAGATAACATTGACGACAACTGATGGAGTGCTATATGCTCAAGCTACAGGGCAGGATGCTTTCCCCCTAAAGCCTTATGAAGACCGTCACTTTAAATTCGATTTGGCTGGCATTACATTGATTTTTGGAGAAGATGAAAAAGGTGGGGTAGACTATAAAACCTTTGTGATGAAGCAAGGAGCTGGTAAGTACGAATTTAAAAGAAAATAAAAAAAAGACACCTACGAGGTTTAAAAAACCTCGTAGGTGTCTTTTTTTTATTT
>JAHDGP010000345.1 GCA_020627525.1 Bacteroidota bacterium | reverse complement strand
ACAGGGATCATTTTGGGCGTATGTTGTTTCATATTGAAGCAAGACACAAATACACGTTAGGCATAGAGCCTTAAATAGTTTGTTCATAATTAGTAATTAGTTTTTATTTTACCTTAAAAAAGTCTCAAACAAAGTCTGTTTATTTAACAATTCTAAAATGAATTACAACAAGCAGACAAATAAAGGTTAAACTGGATTCTTATGAAGATTGACATTAATTAAAGTAAATCAATATTTTACACAAAAAAATGAAAAATATAAGATTTAAATATACAGCTTAATAAGAAACTTTCAAAGCCCAACTTAAACACCTTCTATTTGTATGGGTAAAAACATAGTTGCCCATTTGCTGATCACAGATTGATAACACAAATTTTTATAAAATTGAATAAACAAAAGTTGTATGAAGCTTAAGCACAAAACGTCTACAAAATAATTTCGTAATTTCATACATTGTTAACAACATAAACATATATCTGAATCATAATATAAAAATAGTAGGTAAGCTGAATCTAACCTATTTGTTGATAATGGCAAATTTGTGTTTGATCGGACAAAGACCAGTTTATCAACAGTTCACGGTTGATGATGGTCTTCCCAGCAATACTATTTATAAAGTGGAACAAGACAGTAAAGGATATATCTGGTGTGCTACTGGTACGGGAGCGACCAGGTTTAACGGAACTGACTTTGAAAATTTTGATGGCTCAGATGGTTTGGGGGATGTTTTTGGTTTGTCTATTGATTCTAAAGATAGGGTTTGGTTTTGGAATAACAACACCTATTTTTCCTATTATTGGAAAGGCAAAATTCACCATACGGATACCATTCCTTACCTCAACAGAAAATTGGCTTCTATTCCGAATGCTATGTTAGTAGACAATGATAAACTAACCATTGTCACTGATAGTATTGATTTGGTTGAATTGGATATTGAGGATTTACGACCAACCAAAATCATTCCAGTTGAAGAACACAAAATTGGGAGAAGTTATGTCTATCCATACTTGTTTAAATACTTAGGGTTTCCGCCCAAACATTTTATCAATACCTCTTATTGCTCTGAAAAACTTAGTTTCAAATTGAAAAGAAGAATAATGCATGCGGGGGTATTTAAAACTAATTCAAACAACTTATGGGTAGTTATTGCCAATGATCTTGGACTGCATTTAGTGGAGGAGATTGATTCTTGTCTTCAAAACAAAAAAAGTATTTTGAAAGATAAAAAACTCAACTCCGTTTTTGAAGATCGAACTGGTAATTTATGGGTTGCCTCGCAAACTGAGGGCTTATTTTTACTACCTTATACAGAAGTGTTATCTTATGATGTAAAAGAAGGGTTGAGTAGTAATTCTTTATATAGCATAGCAAATGATTCTGAAGGCAATATTTATGTTGGAAACGATATTGCACGTATTGATAGAATAAATGAAACCAAAAAAGAAATAGTATCTACACAAACAAGTCCCAAAAAAGGGAAAGTAAATGATTTAGAAGTGTCTAATAATAACAGTGTTTGGGCAGCTTCAGAAGATGGTGTACCAGTGATTTATAACGATAAACAATTCAACACTGGCGAGTCTAATAGACGAAATAGACCCGACAAAGTAATATTTAGACAAAATGATTCTACTTATTGGTTAGGCAGCGCAAATTATGTCTATAAATGTTACTTCGATTCTATAACTCAATCTGTTAATTTCAACATTCTCAATAAAGTAACAGATAAAAGAAAGTTTTATGCATTGTATGCTGTTGGAGATACATTATGGCATGGGACAGCTCGGGGTTTATACAAATATATTTTTACAGAGACAGATACTTTTGATTATTATTATGGTGAAAATGACAAATTACTTTCTATAGGAATCAGGGACCTTGAAATGTATAACAATCAACTATGGATTGCCACTGCAAATAATGGGGTTTTGGTTTTTGAAAATGATTCTGTAATAGCTCATATTCACAAAAAAACACACCCTTTAAGTAGTAATTCTTGTACAGAAATTTTCATTGACTCTATAAGAAACTGCATTTGGGTTGCTGGAAAAAATGGATTAACCCAAATAGTAAATCAAGATAATTTAGACAGTTTAAAGTTTGATATATTTAATATTCATGATGGATTGATTGGAAATGAGGCGACAGATATGACAGTTGACCCAGAAGGAGTTGTTTGGGTTAGTACAAAATCGGGATTGACAAGGTTCAAGCCAGAAGAAATGAATAAAAGCAATGATCCCAAAATATTTATTAATAATGTAAAAATATGGGATAAAGACACAACGCTTCATGAAAATTATAAATTAACTTCACAACAAAACGATATTGGTATTGACTTTGAAAGTATCTATTTCAATAGTCCAACACAATATAAATACAAACTATTTGGACGAGATGAAGACTGGACAATAACCAAAAATAAAAGCGTAAGATACTCTCAATTACCAGCAGGTGATTATACATTTGAAGTGTTCGCTATAAATGAAGAATATAAAACAAGCAAACAAAGTGCGAAAATTAGTTTCAATGTAGCTCTCCCTTTTTGGAAAAGCAAATGGTTCATTGCTCTGTGCTTGGTTACATTCTGTTTGTTAACCTATTTAATTGCCAAATACAGAATCAATCAAGTTAAAAGAGAAGGACAACTGGCTGAACTGAGTTTGAGAGGAATCAGAAGTCAAATGAATGCACATTTCCTCTTTAATGCTTTAAATTCTATTCAAAGTTATATTTTGAAAAGTGATGCCAAAACAGCTTATCAGTTCTTGACAAAGTTATCAAAACTAATAAGACAAACGCTGTACCATTCTAATCAGAAAAATATTTTACTACAAGATGAAATAAACCTATTAAAGAATTATATTGATTTAGAAAAACTGAGATTAGAAGATGCTTTTGATTATCAATTTATTGTAGATCCCGAACTAGAAAATAAAAATATTAAAATACAACCATTAATTTTACAACCTTATATTGAAAACTCTATAAGGTGGGGATTGAAAGATATTGATAAAAGTGGCTTGATTAGTATCTATGTAAATGAAGTAAAAAATGATTCCCTTGAATTTATTATTCAAGACAATGGAATTGGAAGAAAGAAAGCTGGAGAAATAAAAAGTAAATATTTTGAAGATCACAAATCTATGGGTACTGAAATAAATACCCAGAGAATGAGACTTCTTTCAGATATTCAAAAACGAGAATTTAAAGTACAAATAGAAGACCTATATGACAAAAACCAACAAGCAACCGGAACCTTAGTTCGGGTAACAATGCCTATAGAAACCTAAAACACCTATTTCCAAATTTATTAAAGCCTACAAATGATAAATGCAATTATAATAGAAGATGAGCCGCGGGGACAAGAAGTGATAATCGAATTATTACGACAGTTTCAGCCCTCTGTTAACGTCTTAGCTGTAATCAACAACGCTGATGATGCTGTCAAGGCTATTGCCCAACTTAAACCAGATATGATATTTTTAGACATTGAACTAAAATTAAAAAGTGCCTTTGATGTCTTAGACTCCGTTGATTGTTCGAATCTACACATCATCTTCACAACTGCATTTGAGAAATATGCAATTCGAGCCATTAAATATGCTGCCCTGGATTACTTATTAAAACCAATTGACATTGAGGAGTTAGATCAGGCAATAAAAAAAGCTCAAGAACGAATCAATAAAAAAGAAAATAATTTTGAACATATTCAAACAATTTTAAGCAACCTTAAAAAGCCTAATTCACGAATCGCTATACCTACAGTTGAAGGTTATGATTTTATTGCCATTGATCAAATAATGTATTGCCAGGCAGATAGTGGTTACAGTATTTTTATATTGAAAAATTCTAAAAAATTAGTTTCATCAAAACCACTAAAATACTATCAAAATATTGTTGATCAAAACATACTTTTCAGAGTCAGCAAATCACATTTAGTAAATCTTGCTTTTATTAAAAAATATGTAAAAGGTAAAACACCCTACGTAATTTTAACAAACGATGAATCAATAAATGTATCTATAAACACCAAAAACACCTTATTGGACAAAATGCATAATAAATGAATTATGAGTGATGAATTTTGAATTATGAGTGTGGTTTTTAAAATTGTGGTTTTTGTAGTTATAAAAATTTTAATAAATGTTGACAATATCTAACAAAACGACTGTAAGTCATCCAGACAATCGAGTATTGAGCAAGGATAAAAAAAAGAGCAGCAACTTTTTCAAAAGTGATAAAATATTAAATCACTACCTAATCAATAATTGCTCAACAGCAGGCTTTCAATACATGAAAGACAAGCTGCTAAAACTAGGAGAACTAGCTGCAACAGAAATGGACACACTTTCCTTGATAGCTGACAAAAACGGACCAGTTCTCAAAAAACGAAACGCACTTGGAGAAGATATTAATAAAATTGAGTTTCATCCTGCTTACGATGCTCTTACCAAAATAGCAGTGGACTCTGAAATGTTTAGAGTCAAATGGGAACCAACACTCCGCCAAAAATTTAAAAAAGAACTACACAGTTTGGGCTTTGCCTCAGGATACTTATTCGTAATGGGTGAAGTCGGTTTGTTTTGCCCCCTTTGCATGACAGACGGTGTTGCCAGAATCATAGATCGTTTTGCAAGTGAAGAAGACAAACAAAAATTTCTTCCCCAAATTGCGACTGATGATTCAAACAACTTGTTTACAGGTGCAATGTTTTTAACAGAAAAAGCAGGTGGCTCAGATGTAGGGGCCAACCTTGTAAGCGCAGAAAAAAAAGAAGGAGAGCACTATTCATTAAATGGTGAAAAATGGTTTTGCAGCAATGCCAATGCAGAACTCATTTTAGCATTGGCAAGAACCGATTCAGAAATTAAAGGCACCAAAGGATTATCTATTTTCCTTATTGAAAAATTTAACAAAGATGGAAGTAAAAATCATCGAAATATTGTTCGCTTAAAAGATAAAATAGGTGTGCGATCAATGGCAAGAGCTGAAATTATTTTGGAAGATACTGA
>JAHDGP010000344.1:583-5023 GCA_020627525.1 Bacteroidota bacterium | reverse complement strand
TTCAGTTAACATTCATCAAGATAGCTTGTGTTTTGAATACCTTCCTTTGCCTTTATTACCATTTGACAGTCTTGAACTCATTGCAATTTCAAATGGCTTTAAACATGTTATTAAATATGATGTATCAATAGGATGTCAAATTCCGCAAGCTCATGATGTTGATGTAAATTTAGACATTGGTGGAACAATAGAAATAAATGCAATTGATTATGTCTATAGTCCCTGCATTGAACCTTCCTATTTTTGGGGTTTTTCGGAAATTCCCAATAATTTAAATGGAGAAATTGCTTATGTTTATATTACGGATGAAGGATCGCTCAAAATTGAAATGTCGGATAATTTTATTGGAGTTTTAGTATTTCCTGCAATAATTTGTTCGATTTGTGGGGAATGTAGTTCTAATATAATTTCTATAACTACTGAAGAAAGCAATTCTGATTTGGATTGTAATATTCTGAATGCCTGTATTGAATATGAAGACGTATTGGAAAATGAAAAGCTTACTTATCTACAAAGAGATGCGAACTCATACCAAGATTTCAATTTGAATATTCAAGAACTAGAAGAACCACTGTTAAGTGTTTTTCCCAATCCGTCCAGTGATGGTCTTTTTAAAATTCAAATCCCAAGTACAAATACACCTTTAAATATTTCTGTTTTTGATTCGATGGGAAAAGAAATTTCAAGACAATATTTGTATGATGAAAGCAATAATCTAGTTTCACTGAATATTGCAAATCACCCCAAAGGCATTTATTTAATTAAGATTAATATGGGAAATACAACTTACACTAAAAAACTGATTTTAGATTAAATATTTTCACAAAACACTTATCTTAAGGGATGTAGCATAAATAAGTGTCCGATTTTGAGCAAAAAGATTTTTTAAAATAAAAGGCGGAAAACGTAGACCTAGCAAGAGCTAAGGCGAGGCTTTCTAACGAATTATTTTGAAAAATATTGAAGATGAAAACGGACAGTTATTAATGTTGCATCCCTAAGTAGATTTAAATTTGTTTTATTTATAAAACCTAGCTTGTTTGATGTAGAGTTTTCGGTCTTCAACCTGTGAATCAATTTTAAACTCTATATCCAATCCAAAGTTTTTCTTAATGCAATTGCAGCTATGGGGTAAGTTATCGTAAAAGTGATTTTTTAAAGCTTTACAATAGGCTCCAAGTTCATATAGTTCTTCATCAGTCATCACTGTCTCACCATTCAATTCTGGTACATTTGAAAAGGTTAAATATTCTATTGTAAAATTTTGACCTGAAACATTTGACCAGGTTAACAGCATTATCTGATCGTTCAAAATACCAGGCTCAGGAAATACGATACTGTATTCCTTGTATTGAACATTTATTATATAGGCATCATTTGAATTATAGGGATTTTTAGTAATAATGACTCCATTTGCATCTTCATCAGGAAAAGAACGATGTACTAAAACGCCCATTGCGCAAGAAGTATGAACAATTTTATAATAACTTCTTTCTTCAAATGCACGCCAGTTCCATAAGCTTGCCCAAACCTTTTTTATTGCTTTTTCAATGGTTTTATCAGGATTGTTTTTCTTGGCTGAATGAGAACTATACAATCCCGCACCAGAAAAAGACTCCAAGTCTTCTGCATTTGTAGAAGACCGAAAACGAAAAGAAGAAAAGTCTTCAAAATCTTTTATTTCCTGTTCTACTAATTCTATCAACTCAGGATCTAAAGGCTTATCTTTTATGAGTTCTTGAAACCCTTCTAATTGTGCCTTTCTGTAAGCTGGATCACTGTTGAATTTATCCTCGGCAAGCATTTCGACCAAATAGCTATCCAGACCGTTATCCTTTAAATGTTTATCATAATAATAGAAAGGAATGGCAAAGGACGACTCAGGTGTTGGAATGGGGCTACTTGCATAAGAAACATTCAACATTTCGGCAAAGTTGGTTGCTTTTCCACCAATAATATCTAAAAAAGTGTAGTCCGCTTCTTCTAAATCTACTAAGCCCTGAATGCTTGTATTTTTAGGAAGGCTAACTATTTCTTGAGGCTCATTTTGACTCCAAAAGGCAGTCGCCTCTTCGATGGTAGCTTTGCGAATTTCAAAGTCGCCAAAATCAACTTTTAAATAAACCAGTTCACCAATTAAGGTATCGAGTCTTTCATTTTCCCAGCCATCTCGAAGTGCCATATTGGGCGTATTTCTGTTATTGCTCAATACATTTATATGACTTAAAGGTGTTTGAAACTCTGTTGTAATTATTCCAGCCACCACCGAAACATCATTGGGGATACCGTTTAGCAACACTATATCGTGTCGCCCTAAATAAGTATTTTCTAAATCATCTATTTCTACTTTAGTCAAATATCCAAAGTTTTCCTCTCGATTTAATGCTTGATAGTTTTCGCCTTCATACAGTTCATCGGGCGTAATTTTAGGCACATCACAAAATTCAAACTCAGCTCTGTTTGCAAACAAATAAAGCTTTCCTTCAAGGTAAGAGGTTTCTAAAATTTTATCATACAGAATTTTAATGTTTTCACACGTCATTTCATTAATAGAAACAATGTACAAGACGTATTTATCAATTCCCTCATAATAGTTCAAATTTGCAGGATACAAATATCGACTCTCCCCTTCCCTATATTGTGTTTGATTGAATACATTATTTCCTTGATCAAATCCCAAAAAGTTTTTGGCAAAAGTATGGTGATAATCGTACAAGACTGTATTTATATAATACATCAATTCATCTTCTGTATTATAAATTATCTTTACCGTCTCCGCCTTGCCTTCATCTCTTCTTGCCCTCAATCCACTTACCAAATCATAGGCAATTGGATCAATCAATTCATTGAAATAATGTAATTCTTTATTTTCCTTTTTAAGTAAATTAACGGTTAACAAAGTATCTGATCCTAACAATGGTATGAATCTTGAATAATACCCTTCTTTGGTAAACACCAAAGTATCTTCCACTGCTTTTACGCTTGAGTGATGCCAAACAATTTTTTCACCTGTTGCAATTGTTCTATTGCCATTGGAAAACAATTTAAAACTTGTTATTTCATCACTTGATTTAATTCTTAATAAATAAATCCCAATGGGTAAAGTAGGAATCAAATAATTTCCGTTACTCCCAATATTTGATTCTATTGTTATCAATTTACCATCAACAGAAAAAATTTCAATGTCAATATCAACAGCCCCTTTCCAGATAACTGAGTTATTGTAAAAGCGATAACTATTTTGATTGTAGTGAATGCTGTCTGTTTCTGAATTTTTTATCAAAAAATCACCGAAATAATTGCTATTGCTCTCAATGCTACTATTCAATAAATGCACACTTACATCTGATAAACTTTTTCTACTCGCTACATCTTGTATGTGCCCTGTATAAATTGCCTGCCCCTTTATAAACAAAGAACTCCATAAAATGACCATAACTATGAGGACTTGGGTGCGCATATTTATAAATATAACATTTTTTTAAAACATTGATGAATACACTTTCTTAAACGTCAATTTTACCAATATGGTTGGGAACTGATCGTTCGGATTTATTAATACAACCTTAAAGGTTGAAATTTTGATTTTTGGGCTGCAAGGATGGAAACTTTGGGTTTGGGCAACCGCAAGGGTGCTGATTTTGGGTTTGGGCAACCGCAAGGGTGGCCGCTACTTTTTGCGTTTTTTACCTCCGCGGGTTTTGGGTTTCTTATATTTTAATTTCATTTTGGTCTCATATCGCACCTTTTTATTCACCTTCTTATTTTTTTCTTTCTTTTCATGAAATGCCCCACCCGTTTTGGCAGATTCTGAAACTCTTAATTCCAAATTACGCATTTTTACTTTGGGTATTTCATCTTCAATCAAAACATCGGAAATCTCTACACCTTCAGGAATTGCATTTACATCAATTTTCTTATCCATTAAACTTTCAATACGTTCCCTAACTTCTTGATCTTTAGGCGTGATAAAACTAATAGCAATCCCCTCTTTGTTCGCTCTTCCTGTTCGACCAATTCTGTGCATATAATTTTCTGGAATTTCCGGCAAATCAAAATTAACAACGTGCGATACTTCGGCCACGTCAATCCCTCTTGCAACAATATCCGTGGCAATCAAAATTCTATTACTGCCATCACGAAAATTATTAATGCTTTTAAAACGATAATTTTGAGACTTATTGGAATGAATCAGACCTATTTCATTTTCAAAAACATTTTCCAAATTTTCAAAAACGTTGTTCGCCCACTTTTTTGTTGAGGTAAATACCAATACTTTTTGAAAATGCTCTTTATCTTCCAAAATATTCTTCAGCAAATTCATTTTAGTATTAAAATTAGGAATCTCATAACAGCTTTGATGGATATTTTCTAACGGTGTTCCTGTTGGCGCTGCTTCTATTTTTTTTGGAGTAACAAAATATTCTTCAATAATGTTTT
>JAHDGP010000344.1:0-573 GCA_020627525.1 Bacteroidota bacterium | reverse complement strand
ACATTAAGTTTTGCCTCTTGTCCAACAACATATCAAAAACCTCCACTAACTGATGTCTAAATCCCAAATTTAGCATTTCATCAACCTCATCAATAACCAACTTTTTGATGCCAGTCATTTTAATGGTTCCCTCTCGTCCCAAATCCAACAACCTACCCGGAGTGGCAATGACCATATCACAACCAGCATTTATTGCCGCTCTGTGCCTTTTAATATTGGCTCCTCCATAAGCAGCTACAACATCAAAACTCATAAATTCTGTCAACATATTGGCAACCTCCTCTACTTGGACCACTAGCTCTCTAGTTGGAACGATTACCAATATTCGAGGTTTTTTATCTTTGTTGTATTTCCATTGCCTAATTATTGGCAACAAATACGCCAGTGTTTTACCTGTTCCTGTCTGAGCTATCCCCACTACATCCGCCCCTGACATTATAACTGAAAATGCTTTTTGTTGAATAGTTGTTGGGTATTCAAAGTCATTTTCATCTAATGCCTTAAATAAGGGTTTCACTAAATTTAAATCGTAAAATGTTTGTTTTTCCATTGGGACGTAAAGATAAGGATAAT
>JAHDGP010000343.1 GCA_020627525.1 Bacteroidota bacterium | reverse complement strand
AACCAGCTTCGCTGGTTGGGGGCAAGAGTCAATTCAATATTTTTATAGCACTTAGGCTAGTAAACATATTTTTAGTAGAAAATACCGATTTGAACTGCAAAATGATTGGCGTGAACTTTTTCAATATCACGCATCATGCCGTTCAAGCCTCTGTTCCAAATCAAACCGATCATTGCGGTTGAATTTTCACCGAATTTGTATTCAACACCAGCACCTAAACTTAAAGAGAAATTAAAAAATCTAGTCTCTTTTCTAAAGTTTACGTCTGTTTGGTCTGCAACAGATCCTTTGGCTTTTGTTCTGAAACCATTGATCCATCCAACTTGACCATATCCAACAAATTTTTCCTGTATTGGATCTGTTCTAAGACGAAGGCTTAAAGGAATTTCCCAGTATCTTAAGTTCAATTTCATTCTTGATCCTTCAGGTACAGCATAATCATCAAATGCTCTATCCAAAACCAATGAATCTTCAAATATTTTTACAAAACCACCTTTGTTAACAATATTCAAACCAGTAGAGAACGCATATCTATCACTTCCACCAATATATTTATCTAAGATAATTCCAAAAGACAATTTTGAAACAGAACCATCCCCCACATAAGCTCCTCCATCTTCAGGGTTTATTGTTCCAATTGTAGGACTTAAGTGAATACCAAATCTGTAATCCTGACCAACACTTTTAACGCCATCAAAAGTAAAAGATTTCACTTTTTTAACGACAGTATCTTGCTTGGCATTTTGAGCATTTAGTCCAAAAGAACAAACAAATGCAATTGCTAATAATGCAATAAATTTTGTATACTTCATTCTATTACTTTAATAATCTAAAAATAGGATTGCAGTTATTAACTAGTCTCTGTCATCTGGATCTGGAGCCTCGTCACCTGTTGTATTAATGTAAGAAACTTTGCAGTCTTCGTTTACATTAAACTCATACATACGAGCTTGCTGACATCCATTATCACAGTCATCAAAAGCAACTTTATATACTACATTGTAAGCATCCACTTCACCAGCAGCAGTAACGATAATGTCATCGCCATCACCAGATTTTTCACGAGTTGTAGCTTCAATAACTCCTTCAATTTGATTGAAATTGTTAACCAAAGCAAAAACGTTGATTGGTTGAGGTGCTTTGATTGTAACTAAAGCTTCACCATCAAATAAAAGAATATCTTCAACAGTTAAATCATAAGTCAACATCAAACCATCAACAAGAGCGTTGTCAGTGAAACGATTGCCATCAATCCAAGCTTTACCCCAGTTAGAAGCATCATCCGAGTCGCTAACTTTTACAACAACCTCATCCAAAGAGTAAGCATCATAAATATGAACATCATATACTTCGACGACAGAGTCTCTCGCTGCATATTCGCTGCTGTGAATTGCTGTCAAAACATCAGACATACGAGTAATAAGCGCATCTGGAATTTCAACTGCACCAGAAGCAAAACCACCTTGTTGCGAAGCTACTTGAATAGCCAATCTAACCGCATCATCTTCGTAAAATTCTTTAACTGAATCTGAAACATCACCGCATTCGCTAACTGTATCCTCTGAATCGTTACCAGATGTATTACCATCATCTGATTCACAAGCTGTAAACATAACTGAAGCACAAATTAAAAACGCTCCAAACTTTGTCCAAAAACTTTTCATTATATTATTATTTTTAAGATTTTAATTAATTGATTATTTATTAATAAACTAACTGAATGCTAACCTTTTGGTTTTCATCAGTGCTATTTGGAGATGATTTTACATCTTTAATGTCATAAGAAATTTTACCAGCATCAACCTCGTAATCTTCTGCTAATACTTGAGCCAATTTTACAGCAATTGTGTTTGTTTTAGCTTGGTTGGCTTTGGTCGTTTCTGATTTGATTATAACTTTAGCATTCTCACTTTTTCTAGCTTTCTTAGCTACTTTTTTCAATTGCGCCTGTAGTTCTCCTCCCATTTCAAAAGAATCACCTACAAAATTGAAAGCATACTCTTCGACATTTACAGAACCATTGTCTTTATTTCTGTTGAATAATCTTCCAAAAAAACCACTTTTCTCAACTTCCTCTGTTCCATTTTCAGCATTTGCTTTCTTAGCTGCCTTTTTAGCTTTTTTCTCTGCTTTCTTTGCTGCCTTCTCTTCTTTGGTTTTACGACCAAAAATTTTCTTCAATCCTTTCTTCTCTTCTTTCACTTCTGTATTTACAGTACCATTGTTTGAGTATTGACCAGAAGCTGTGTTGCCGTTATTTGTGTAACCAGTTGTTGAATTTCCTTGAACATTTGAATAGTCATTCATTTGTCCATTTCCTTCAGAACCACCATTAACCATTCCGTTATTAGTCGTACCATTTACAGCAGCACCATTATTTCCATTTATGTAATTGCCGTTGTTTGGTTGGTTACCATTTGATGAATTGCCCATCATTCTTTTAAGCTGATCAATTTCATTTTTCAATTCATTGATTTGCTCTTGTCCCTTCATTGTAGAATTTTCAGAACGCAAACGATCCACTTCTAATTTCAACATTTCTACAGTAGGATCATAAGAAGAACCACCACCATAATTTGCAGGAGCAGCTCCATTTTGAGCTTGCATAACGCCATTATTAGGAGTATTATAAATAACTTCTTCTCTTTCTATTTCAATCTCTTTTACTTGCTGTGCCATTTGCTCTTCAACCATTCTAGCTACTTCCGCTTCCATTTCTTCTTTTGTTGGAGTCACTTCTACTTCAACAACAACAGGTGTCTCTTCAACTTGAGTAGTTGTAGCAGCTCCGTCAACTTTGGTAGCAACAGGACCAGCAACAGTATTTTGATTGATCATTTGTGCAGAACTTCCCGAAGGTGGGAAAACTGGCGGTACAAATCCTTTTGATTTTTTCTTACCGAAATTAAATCTCAAAGACAAACTTGTAAACATGTACAAATCATTTTTGATACCATCTGTTTTACCTCTTGGTCCAATGTATCTTGGGTTTGGATTAGAAGCGTATTCTTGCAAATCGCTTTCAAAACCGTCTCTGTATATTTTTGCAGCATCATCAATATAATCAGTGAACATATACTTAACATCTGTTTGTAAGTTCACGCTCCAATTTTTACCAGTATTTAATCTGATACCAGCTCCAAAAGGAATGTTCATTATTGTTTGTTTAGCAGCTTTTTCCACTTTCAAATCACTTAGATTTGTTTCAAACTCACCATCTTGAATCACTTCGTCAGATGTATAATCATACAAGTTTCCGTCGCTGTCTTTCAAATCACCAAAAACTTCAAATTGAGTAACACCAACCCCAACAAAGAAGTAAGGAGCAATCAATGAGTTTTCTGGCAACCAATTTCCATCATTCATTTTAAAATGAAGCGTACCACTCAAATCTTTTACTTCAGTTCTAAAGTTCAAAGATCTGTTTTCCATTTCTAAGTCAAGACTATCATCAGAAGCGGTAAGGTCATTTCCTTTAAAAGAGCCCATATTTGCATTGATAACAAAGTGCGTTCCCGAGCTTAGTTTCCTTTCTAAGAAAACACCATAATCCAATGATCTGTCATTAGATTTTATTTTGTAGTGATCTTTTAAAACAGTACCTAGTTTTGGAGTTAAATCTCCGTAGTAATTCATATAACCAGTGCCAACCCCTAAACTCCATCCTGTGCCTTGAGAAAAAGCTTGAGAAGAGAATAAAAGAAGGGCTAGAAAACCTAAAGGTTTAATTAAACATTTCATCTTTTAAATGTTTTTTTAATTTTTTTAATAAAAGAAAAGTGTAAAAATGTTGATTAATCAAGTTTAGCACTAAATTTAAATTGCGCACTTAATCCAACATAAGGACGGACACGTACTTCGCTGAAATCAACTTCTAATCCTGAAGAAGATTTGTTTTCAAGTATTACACCACCAACATTAAATTTCACAAACTTCAAGAAACTGTAGCCAAGTCCAAGGTAAACAGGTCTGTTAATGATTGGACCACTGATTGACTCACCATTTGAATCTTCAAAGTTTTTGAAAAATACCCCTGCACTAATTGAAGCATTTTGAATAAATTTAGGAGCAAAAGCTGGTTTTCCAAGAGGCAAAACAACTCCACCGTAAGCACCATCCAAATATTCAGGATCTTTCAAGTCTCCACTCATATATATAGCACCATATCCAACTTGGAATGTCATATAACCAGTAGATTTTTGAGTTTCGACATCTTGAACTTTTCTTTGATCAGACAAAACAAAAGCGTCTTGCAGTACATAAGGTGTTGCTTCATTGTGAAGAATTGCTTTCAATTCATCAATAAATTTTTGTGCATATTTTACACGTAAAGCAGCTGCATTGTCTTCTTCTTTTTTAAATACGTTTGATTTAGCCATTGCTAAATTAGAACTATTGATTTGTTCTATTTTAGTACGGGCAATATCAGAAAAACCAGGAAATTGAAAACTAGTAACTGGTTGATAGTATACCAATGATTGACCTACGATTGAGTTCAAATCATTCATAATTTCACTAGTACTTTTACTAAATGAAATTCTACGGCTGTTAACTGAAACAATACCATCAATGTAACTATCAAGAGAAGAATAAACTTGCTCTTGAACTCTTCCTTTATCTAAATCTTGTGTTTTTCTTGAAAATCCAATTGCGAAATCATACATTTTGTTTGGACGCAATTTGTATTTTATAGGGATCGCAAAAGAAGAAACACCTTGCGATGCAAAGCTTACCCATTCTGTTTTATATAAAGCTTTTTTAGAACCAGCTTTAAAAATAGATACTTCTACTTTTCCGATATCGGACGGAATCGAACCATTAATGGTAAAATAAGTTTCTGAAGGTATTTCACCACCAAGGTTGAATTGATTTGTCTCATAATCGTAAACAACAGAAGGATTCTGTGCATTTAGGACAAGACAGGTTGATAAGATTATTAGTAAACAAATAAATTTTTTCATTTCAAATATGACTCTTTTTATTTTTTGATATAAGTTTCTAACGTTTGAATGTCGTATAAAGCTGCCTAAAAAATAAATTTTCTCATTATTT
>JAHDGP010000342.1 GCA_020627525.1 Bacteroidota bacterium | reverse complement strand
ACAAGATACACGTGAGGGAAAAACGAATAACTGGTATTACACAACAGGTGAAGCCTTTGGAAATTCCGCAGGTAATCCAGGCGCTTTTTATTTGGGGAATGGCGTTTATAAATCTACCGATAACGGCGAAAAGTGGAGCCAGTTATAAAGCACAAGTGGCAACAATATATACGCTTTCGATAATTACTTTGATGCTTGTTGGAGCATTGCCCTTGATCCTTCTAATATGGAACAAGATGTGGTTTATGTAAGTACTTTGGGAAGACTGTACAAGAGTATCGACGGAGGGGAAAGCTGGGAAGTAGAAATAAATGATCCTTTTGATGATTCCTATTTTACAACCGTTGAGGTAAGTGAAACAGGAACCGTTTATTGTTCCTTTAGTTCAGATAGTGATACAAGAGGGCTTTGGAGAAAAACAACTACTGACTCACTATATGTTAATGTTATACCAGATGATTTTCCAACCGAGTTTGACCGTATGGTGATGGGCATCAGTCCATCAAATGAAAATGAAGTTTATTGTTTGCTTGTCACTTTTGAGGGATACGGCAAAGAGACATACAATTGGGAAGGAGAACCAGAATACAATGCCCTTTGGAAGTATACCTACATCGGTGGCAATGGTTCAGGTGAAGGGGGACAATGGATTGATTTATCGGAGAATATACCAACTGGTCCTTATCTATTGGATGATTTCAATGCGCAAAGCGGTTACAATTTAATTGTAGAGGTCCATCCTACAAATCCAGAGCTTGTATTCATAGGAGGAACCAATATTTTCCGTTCTACTGATGGATTTTCAACGGCTGAAAATACCACATTAATTGGAGGATATGATCCACAGTCAAAACTGTCAGTAGATTTAAAAATATATGAAAATCACCATCCAGACCAGCACGGTTTGTGGTTTTCAAAATCCAATCCAGCTGTAGTTTACTCTTTCAATGATGGAGGAATTTTCAGAACAGATGACATTTATGCTGAAACAGTCGAATGGACATCTTTGAACAACGGTTACGTTTCAACACAGTTTTACACTTTGACCATTAATCAAAATGACAGCACCAATCATTTACATGGCGGTTTGCAAGACAACGGAAACCTGTTCGTCAACTCTGAAAATCCAACAAAAGACTGGGTAGAGACTTTACCTGGAGATGGCAGTTTTGCTGCAATTCCCGATCACGGAGATTTCATCATACAATCCATTCAGCAAGGAAAAGTATTTAAAATAAAAATAGATACAGCAGGAAATAGATTGGATGCAAAACGTATTGACCCAATTGGTCCAATTAAAGAGGAATATTTATTCATCAATCCATTGGCAATTGATCCAAATGATCAAAATGTTTTATACTTGCCATACAAAAATCAACTATGGGTAAATGACGATTTGTCTATCATTCCCTGGGATGGCGGAAGAGATTCGATTAGTACCAACTGGCGAGTATTGGATTTAGGATTGAACGAAAACAGAACCATTAGTGCCATTACACCTTGCCCAGAAATTCCAGGAAGGGTTTACATTGGTACCACTCAAAAGAACATTTATCGAATAGACAATATTCTGGGTGATTCATTAGAGATAGAAAACATTACCTACAATTTCTTTCCACCTGCTTATGTTAATGAAATAGCTATAGACCCTTTGGATAATAATAAAATGATTGCCGTTTTTTCCAATTACAATATTCACAGTTTGTTTTACAGTGAAGATGCGGGAGAGTCCTGGAAAGAGGTTTCTGGAAACTTAGAAGAAGGCGGTGGCTTGTTTGGTCCATCAGTGCGTTCTGCTTCAATACTACATACAGCCGACAGCACAATATATTTTGTCGGAACCAGCACAGGCTTATATTTCACTAAAAACCTGCTGGCAGAAAATGTTGAATGGACAAAAGTTGCACCTGATCAAATTGGTGCATCTGTAGTTGAAAAAGTCATCACCAGAGGACACGATCAAATGATTGCTATTGCCACACATGGAAATGGAATATTCACAGCAAACGCACCATCAGACCCAGAACCAATGGATACGATGCCTGATGATTCTATACCACAAACCATCATCAATGAGTTTGTAGAAATTAATGATGAAATTTCCATCTATCCAAATCCAACATCTGATTTTTTAAATATAAAGTTGAATTATCCAAACATCCATTTAACCCCAAAAGCAATTATAAAAATTTATGATCAAAGCGGGCATTTGGTTCAAAGCAACACTTACAATGAATTTCAATCAATTGATATTTCAAATCTAAAAGCAGGAAACTACATTTTACATTTGGAAGATAAGGAAGTCTCAATTAAGAAGAAGTTTTTTGCGTTTTAAAAAGTAAAATCAAACGAATGAATATAAAGTATTTTACCCCAATACTGATTTTGTTTAGTATAACAGCGATAAGTCAAAACACAGAATATTACCATACATACAGAACAACAGACTCGTATATCAATCTAACTGAATGGAGAGTTGATTGTGAAAATAAAGGTGAGCATTATATAATTGAAACGGTTGATGAACAAAACAGAGTTGTTGAGCTAAGAGTTATGGAGAATGATACATTAAAAGAATCTAGTTTTTATGACGATAGCATTATTAAGTTTGAATATAAGCAAGACACAATAATTCAACATAATATGATTAATGATTCAACTTATTCTGATGGTGTAGAGTTTGGCAATGTTGCAAAAATAGTTTTTGTTTTAAAAAATAATTATGTTGAAAAAGCAATAAACTTCATCAATTACGATACATTTTTAAATTCTGAATATGCAACCGATCCGATACTCCGAAAAGAAATTTTATTGGAAAAAGAAAATAATAAAAATGGGATAGAATCTGATCATACATTTGTTTTTGGATACTATTTTTCAAGTGTAAAATATAAAGGTTATTTACCAATCAAAAAAGATTTTGATATTAAGACTTACTTGTCAACTTATGCTGATGAAATTAAAGATTCTAAGTTTTCAATATTTAATTCCAAGTGTCTTTATCAACTTAATCAATAAGAACAATTTGTGAATGTCCATCATAAGCCAAAAAACAACAGAACTAAAAAAAGCAGAACGACTAAAAAACGATCTCTGGAAAAATGCATTTAGGACTCAAGAAGATCGGCAAATATTCAACAAAGCTCACGAAAGAGTACTCAACTTACAAAGAGAAATTGCTCAGTTGGAAAACAAAGCGTTTTGTAAACCATTAGATGGCTTTAATTTTTTGTGGGATACTGGCGCTCCCCTACCGCATTTGGTTCAGAATGAACACAAGACATTTTTATTGTATTTTCTTAAAAAAAACAAATCTGATTGGGATGGAAAAAGTGTAGAAGTCATTTCGCTCTCTGAAACAGAAAGCCTTATTGCAGCAATTGAGTTTAAACGCTGCCAAACAACCCGCTTTGGAGCACCAAACGATGAAACCCTAGATGGGCATCCACTGTATGGAAGAGGATTGGACTATTACGAACCTTTTATTGTTGAACATTCAGATTGGATAAAAGAGTTGGAGAAAATTAACAGCGTTCATTCCAATCATTCCTCTAAATATTACGAAAAATACAAACATTATCTATTTGCTTTTCACGATTCAATATTTGAATGTGTTGCAACCGAGTTTGAAGTGAAAGTATTAAATTCAACTATGAAAAATGCCTATTTAGAATATTCTCAAAAACTTTTTTAATCTGAATGCTCTTCTTCTTTTCTTACCGTAATCAGTTTACTTTCAAAACGATCTAAAATGTAATCGTAAATTTTACTGGTTCTCAGTTTAGTGGTTGCAGGTCCTGTTCGTATGAAAAAGAAATCGTCATTATCATCCAGTAAATAAGCAGGATGTGAGGCAGGCAGGCAATCAATTCTGAATATTTCTTTGCCTTCAAATAGCTCTATTGAGGTATGAATATACTTTAAGTACAGCGAACCTATTTTGTTTTTAACCAAATTGGTAAAGTGCAACATCAGTTTGTCGTGATTGGCAAATTTGTCTATTTCGAGCCCCAAAGCTTCTCCTTCATCATTCACTCCTACAAATAAATGTCCGCCTTCCGTGTTTAAAAATGCCACAATTGTTTTCAAAATAGCAAACTCTATATTTTTGTCTTTTTTATTCGTGTGCGTATTCATTCGCAAGGTGGATTTAAATTCCACGGAATCAGACTCGCCAGAAACAATCATTTCCGATGATGAAATATCTTGAGATGAACGAAAGTAATTTGTAACCCGCTTTCCAAGTTTTCTAATTATCTTTATTGAAGTAGACGGTGCTATAAAATCAGTTTGAAACAATTTTGTGCCACACACCCTAATCAAATTTGATTCTTCCTGAGCCCTTAAAGTACCAAGCCTAAAGTCCCCGTTCAGTAAACCTAGTTCTCCAATCATTTCGCCTTCCTCAAGATGCACAAAATCATTGTTTGGAAAAAACAAAGTCAGGCTACCTTTTTTAACAAAATACAAAAAGTTCGGTCTGTTGCCCACTGTAAAAAGTATCTCATCTTTTTCAACAGAAACAAATTCCACTATCTTTTCTAAAGTCTCTAATTCTGTTTTATTAAGGTCCGAAAAAACGTCATGTTCACTAATGATTTTTACCAGTTGCTTTTTATCCATAAAATGTAATCTTTGTCTTGTAAAGTTACAGCATAAAATTGGAAATCTTACGTACTTGGAAAAAGTAATCAAGTAGAAATGTTGAGTTGCTGCGTTTTTATTAAGCAAAACACCGTACCAAATCCGAAACAAATAAAGTGCAGTTTTTCCAATTTGGGAAATTTTATTGACAACAGATACTATAATGTTAAATCAAACAAATTTTCTATGAAAGTCATTATTTTAAAAGTCAGCCTTCCTGTACTATTTCTGATTACAATGTTGATTGCTTCCTGTTCTGAGAAAAAAGTATTGGAAAACGAATCATTTGATTCAACCAAAATCGAACTGTATTCTAATGGCAATGAAAAATTGCTATCCGAACCATTATTGTGTGACCTATTACAAACTGCAACACAGAAAATTGCCAAAATAGCAAATCAACTATTTCTCTCAT
>JAHDGP010000341.1 GCA_020627525.1 Bacteroidota bacterium | reverse complement strand
TTTCATTTTCAAATGTTTGCTTTTTATATTCTCCTCCATCCCCAAATCTTCCTGAATGAATTATTATTTCATTATCTTTTACAGAAATGTTCCAAAATTTGGTAAAAGCATCGAATTCATAAATAAGCTCAACATTCATAAGTAGTACAATTATTCTCCAATTTCAACGAAAAAGTAATCTCCATCTTCAGAATCTTCCTGATCAGCTAAGTTGATTTTTTGTTCAGCAAACTTCGTCTCTAATTTTTTCACCCATTCATCAGAGATAAAGTGGTGACGACAATTTATGTGTTTTAATTTTAACAACGCATCGTTATTATACAATGCCTCAGCTCCATCATCTTTTAAAATACCCATTGACAAATCTAAAATCTCTAAAGAATTTAATATACTTGCTCCTTGTAAGGCTTTTGCAACCTCACCTTCAAAGTCATAATTTTTCAACCCTAGATATTTCAAGTTTGGATAATTACCATTTAAGATGGGTTTTAAATCTTCAATTTTCACATTGCCACCATAATTACCTGTTCCCAACCAAATCTCTAAATGCTCCAAACCTTTCAATTCTGAATCTATGATTTGTTTGACAACTCTTGTATCCAAGCCTCCTGTTTCAATTACCAGGTTTTTTAATTTTGGTAAATTTATTTTATCCAATACCAAACTTTCTCCTCCTCTTATACCCAGTGTTTCCAAGTTGGGAAAGTGTTCATAAATATATTTGTAGTTGGCTTGAATAATCCAGGACATTTCACATTCTTCATAGTTCATATCTCCAACAAACAAATGCTTTAAACCTGAAAATGAATCTTTGAGTTCAACTATTTTTTCCAATACATCATCACAACCTTCTCCTTCTGCTGCTTCATTCCATTCGCCAATCACTAAGGTATCCATTTCTGCAATGTTTGGCTGTTTTGCCAATTTATCTAACTTTTCATTTATACGAACTTCATCATCATAACCAGAAGAAACTTTTACGGCAGTTTCAGGTTCCAGTTTTGAACCGAATGATTTTATTATTTTACCTGCAAATGTATAATTGTCTCTGACCACATCTTTGAGATCCATTATTGCCAATTTATAGCCTTTTTTCATCTTTGCAGATACCATTTTTTGAGCAGCTTTTAATGCAGTAGCTTCATCAGCAAACTCTTTGTCCTTAGTAGAGCCTTCGCTTCCTATACGTCCGTAAGTAAAAGTATATTTATTTCCTTCTACAACGATGTTCCAAAACTTGTTGCTGGTTTCATCTTGGTAAATAAGTTGTACATTCATAGTCTTCAATTATATTTTTTGGGGAATTCGTTCTAAAATTTTATTTCCGTAAATTTTATTTAATTCAAGTTCTTTTAAATTCATATAGCCAATGTAACATCTGCATTCATTCTTACTACAATTATTTGGCTTCAATATTTTTTCTAATGATTGTTCGTAAATGTTTCCTATTTTTTCTTTAATAAAATGACACCTGTTTACATTCCCTTCTCCATCTATTGACATACTGGACTCGCCCGCAAAACAGGCTTTTCCTAAACTCTTGTAAATGGTATTATTTAAGTTGAAATGTGGATCAATGCTATTTAAAAATTCAACATCTTCATTTGAATAATAGTTTGCTTCTCGCTTATATGCATTTACCCAAATATACGTTGAATTTGGCAATGCTCCTCGCAATTGCTCCGCAAACTCGAAGTGCTCTTTCTTTCCTACAATTCCAACGCTAAAATTCACTTCTAGTTCTGAAAGCTGATTGCATTTATCTAAAAATTTATCAACGGATATTTCTGTTGGATGAAACGTTGTCCACAAAGCAATGTGTTTTTTACTTGCTCTTTCAAGCCATCTCAGAGAACTGGATAAATTGGTTTGAATGGCTACTTTGTTTACATTTTCAAAATGACTCAATTTAATGAGCGCTTCTTGGTAATATCTACGAATCAATGCTTCTCCCCAGGGAGTGAATAGCAAACCAAAATTATAAGATTGCGAGGGCAACCAGTTGACAAATTTATTCAAACATTCTTTGTCATACTGCAATTCTGCCCTGCTATTTTTCTTTTTTGCAAAGGGACAATATTTGCAATCATAATTGCAACTTTCCAAAGGACCGCGGTATAATATGTTGATGTTTTTATTCAATAATTTTTCTAATTATCAAGTCAAATTATATTCACTCATTAAGAATTTTACATTTTCCGAAAACAACATTGGTCCGATTGCATCTTCCATTTCCATTCCGCTCTTATTCAATTGCAAGTAGTCCTCATTTTCTTCAAGCCAGTTAAAATCAAAAAGCCTTTGAATTATATTTATAGTTGAAATATCTTTTCCAAACCTAGTTCTAAATGCTTCTTTGTTCAAACATCCTCCATCAATCAATGATTTTACCAAAAATCGTATCAATTGTTCTTCTTCCTTTAAATAAAATCCATAATCTATGGTTGTAAATTCTTCTTTTAAACTATACTCATTTATAATGTTTTTTGTTGCTTTTCTGCTTACTGCATAATTTGAGCTGTAATGCAAATTTTGAGTATAGGAACGTGCGCCTGCTCCTATTCCAATCATTCCATCTTTTGTAGATGTATAATTATTTTTTATAATCGGTGCGTCTGCTCTTCTAAAGCATCGCATTGAAGTTTGCATGTATCCATTTTCCAATAAATAGTCTCTACCTATTCTAAACAAATATAGTCGATTGTCTTCGTTTGAATGTTGCATTTTAGCCAATCCTGTCAAAGCTCGTGTGTAAAGTGGGTATAAGAAAATTTCGGTTGGACTATATTCTAATGTTCTGTCTATCGAATACAACCACGATTCTTTTGTTTGAGAATGAATGCCATAAATTAAGTCTAAATTAAATTCTGGCACTTTTGATGAAGCAATATCTTCAACCGCCCTTACAACTGCATTTACAGATTGCGGACGACCTAATAATTTTGTTTCTTCTTCTATCCAAGACTGCACCCCCATACTGATTCGGTCAATACCAAACTCTTCAATTAAATGTATTTTTTCTTTGTTAATGGATTTTGGAGAGGCTTCTATGCTTCCGTATTTCGATTGTGTATTTACGCCCAGATCATTTTTAAAAATAGATAGCATTTTTGCCAATTCATCTTCTTCTAAAAATGTTGGTGTTCCCCCTCCTATTGCGTATTCTTCAAACTGTATATTTGGAATAGATTTTTTATACTCTAAAGCTTCTCTTTGTAGTGCATTTAAATACCTATCAACGCCTTCTTTTGGGTTGGCAATGGTGAAAAGATTGCAAAAACCGCATCGCATTTCACAAAAAGGAATGTGGACATAAGCAAAGAGGTTGGAGGTATCTTCTCGCTCCCAAACCTTGTTTAAATCTATAGGTTTTTCTAACTTTCTGTAAGCGTGTTTGTGTGGGTAGCTATATGTATATTGCTCGTAAACATTTAGTTGTTGGGTTTCCATAAAAAAGTTGTACTCTAATTGTTGTTGCTGTTCTCTCAAAGGTAACAAAATTTGTATAGTGTCCTTTTGTCTTTTTGAATATTTTACAATTAAATTTTAAAATGCGTGTAAGGAACTTGCATTACGGAGGGGTGTGCGTTGCGGTGACCCCAATGCCCATCTTCTCCATAGGCTGTTCCGTGATCAGCACAAATTATGCAAAAACATTCGCCTTTGTCTTTGACTGCATTCATTAGATATGGCAATTGTTGATCTACATAATGCAAAGCAGCTGCGTGGCTTTCTTTATCATCCCTATTTTCTGATCTCGAATAAAAATAGTTGGGCTGATGGATTGCTGAAACATTTAAAAATAAGAAAAAGTTTTGTTCTATTTTAGACAACCATTTTTTTGCTATTTCAAACTGAAATTTTGTAGAATCTTTGTTTGTTACTCCTGTTTCTTCCGACCAAAAGCTCTCTTCAAAAAGGTTGGGAAACTCTTTGCTTATTTCTGTTCGCTGACTAAAAAAGCCTACTCCTCCAATACAGCAGGTTTTGTAGTACCTATTTTGCAATGCTTTAACAATATTATTTTCACTAAAAAGAAAAGTATTTTTGGTAGTGGATTGACTGCCTTGAAAATCTGCTGCAAACAAGCGAGGAGTGATTTTGACGCCAATTTTGGTTGGTAAAAATCCTGCAAAAAAAGCTTTGTGTGCTGGATAGGTAAAGGAGCCAGGAGTATATCTTTTTTCCCAACCTGTTTTGGGTAAATATATTTGAAAATTTGTAAGGTTTCCTTTTGTAAATTGCTCTTGTGCAACATCGTAACGAAGGGCATCCAAAACCACGAATAAAATGTTAGAATGACCGATTAGATCGTTCATATTTATCTCTGTATCCATTTGCAAATTTACATTATTCTACTTGAAAATGATCTTCAAATTCAATCTCGGAAATTTCACCTCTATTATTGTAATATGAAATACGTCCTTTTATTTCATTCAATCCAATTTTAGGTTTAGGGATATAAATTTCGTTAAAACCAATAAATTCAATTTTCGCAGGCTTTAAAATTTCAATATCATTTATTTTATTGATAATATTATATTCTACAACTTCCAAATTTACATTAAACTTAACTGAATCCGATTTACTAAACTTTCTTTTATGCATTTCAATTACTGCCTTAGGATCATAAAGAATGTTATCATAAATTGTTAACCTTCTGGCTATTTTTGTCAACAAATCAATTTTGAATTTTAAATATTCATTTTGTAAAATTTCATTTTTACCCTTAACTTCTAAATTAGGATATTTACTGATTCGACTTTTTAAGTTGGGATAATCATTCTTAAGTTTCAAATCAGCTAATAAAACATCTAACTCCGTTTGAAATTTTGTCAAATCTGTTTCATTCAGCATTTTCTTTTCAAGGTAAACCTCAAAATCATTAAACCTTCGATAAATTAGTTGAATTTTGTCAGCATAAGTTTGTAAACCTGCTTCTTCGAGTCCATTATTAAGCGTCCTATATTTATACCGAAATACATCTTTTAGGTAGTCATTTGAATCCTTTAATGCTTTAACTACGCTTGTATCAGCTTGTTTACAGGAGATCATTATCAATAGCAAAAAGATAAT